>JAYVRS010000974.1:0-3482 GCA_043776185.1 Bryobacteraceae bacterium
CGGGTCCACGCGCAGATATCCCGGCCGCCCTTCCGGTTCCGGACCACGCCGCTCACCGATGGCCACCGGCGTCGGCTTGGTCTTGGTGAAGTGCATGCGCCGCGTGCGGTAGCTCTTGCTCTGCCGCAAGCGATACGGATGCGCCACCGAAATCTGCGCCAAGCCGGCGTATTCGTGTTTCCCGAACTCGGCTTTGGAAGCCCCCTTCGGCAAGAACAAGCCATGGCTCACCACCGGGCTGGCCGGCAAGGCGCTGGGCGGTTGGCAAGCCAGCGGCGGCGCGATTCTGCGCACCGGCACGCCCTTCACCGTCACCGCCGCCAACACCACGCTGAACGCCGTGGCCTCGAATCAGTTCGGCGACTGCATTGGCGCGCCGAAAGACTTGGGCAGCATCTTTCAATGGTATGACCGGTCGTCGTTCGCGGTGCCCGCGGCGGGCCGCTTCGGCACTTGCAAGACCAACAGCCTCACGGGCCCGTCATGGGTGAACATCGACGCTGGTATCGACCGCACGTTCGTTCTCCGCGAAGGAATCCAACTCAAGTTCGCGCCGAAGTCTTCAGTCTGGCCAACACGCCACACCATTCGAACCCCACCAATAGCGTGAACAGCGGAACGTTCATGCAGGCGCTGGGTATCGCGAACACCGGGCGCGAAGGAATCGACGAACGCGTCTCCCGCCTGAACTCGCGGTTAGGCTGGTAAGTTTAGCAACCACGTAAGAAAAAGACATGAGCGCCAATCAAGCGCACTGGCGGTGCCTTCATTAAGCCGACCCTGAACGCCTATTCGTTCAGCGATCAGCTGATGGCCAACCAGAAAGACGGGAGCCTTTTCTGGGTGGTCGACTTCTGCGCAAAGCACAACATGGAAGCCGTGGACCTCACCGGCCACTTCTTCCCCGGCTATCCCAAGGCACCCACGGACAAGCACGTGAACCAGATGAAGCGATACACGCACGATCGCGGCATCGTGATCAGAGCTTCAGTACCTCACTGACTTGGGGACCGCCGGTATTCCGGTGCCCACCCAGCCCCTCACCGACGCCGACCGCGACTTACTTCCCGGTCGTTAAGTCTTCGGCACGCTCCGTCGGATCAATAGGTCATCGGCTTACAGAAAGACCGGGTGCGCCTGACCGCCGGTCTCTGAACCACGCCGGGAGCCTCGTCTTCTCTCCGTCGGGCGCGCCCTGGGCCAAGATCGCCTTCGAGCGCCACGAGTGTTTAGTAACCGGCTTTACGCTGACCGGTATCGGTGCTCAACTGAAGGCCCAGCGCAGTTAGGGGCCGTTAGGGTATCTTAGTGAGCGCTATGCGCTTCTTATTTCTTCTGGGATGGGTGGCTGGGCTCTTCGCTCAGGAGGCCCTGCGGATCACTCACGGACCGATGTTGGGCCACGTCGGCACTCGCGATATCGCCATCTGGGCTCGCACTTCGCGGCCGGGCGAGTTCCGCGTCCGATACGGGCTCGCGGCGGACAAACTGGACCGGGTGTCGGAGCCCGCGCGCACTTCGCTCAACCATGACCAAACCGGTTGGCTGAAACTGACGGGCCTTGAACCGAACACCCGCTATTACTACCAGCCGGTGACACTGCGCGATGCCGGGCCGGCCGGCTCGTTTCGCACCCTGCCCGACGGCGACGCCTATCGCGACGCGGTAACCAATCCCCGCAGGCTGTTTAATTTTCGCTTTCAGTTTGGCTCGTGTGCGCAACAGAAGATTCGGCCGGAGTTACCGGCCTATCGCACCATGATGACTAAGTTGCGTGACAATACTTTGTTTTCGATCATGAATGGCGATTGGCTTTACGAGGAGAAGCGCGAGTTTAGCGCCGACGAGTGGCGGGCCCAGAATGGGGTGGCGGCGGGGGCCGAACCGATGATCGTGAAGTTTGCCCCCTCCATCACGGGGGTTTGGGAGAACTACAAGCATTACTTGGAGCGAGGCGCGGCTTTGGCGGCTTGGCATCGCGAGATGCCTTCTTACTACACGCCGGACGATCACGAAATTTTGAACGATGTCTATGGCACGGCGACGATCGGGTTGCGCGACCGCCGGGCGCTCTTTCGCGACATCGGCATGCAGGCCTGGTATGACTATCTAGCTGGCTCGCAGCCGGTAATTGCGCCGCAGGCCATTCAGTTCGGCGAAGCTCGACTCACCGCCGGCTCCGATATTCTGACGGATGCCCGCGCCGACTTTACGAAGCTTGACTTAGCCCAAACGAATAACTTACACGTCCATTGGGGTGGCCAGTTAGCCGGCGTCGATGTCGGCCGCGGCGCCGATTTGGAGGGCGAGCCCAACGCGGGGATCTACGAAATCGTACAGGTGTTGGACGGCAACCGGCTGCGGATTCGACCATCGCCCAAGGCCAGCCGTAACTCCACTTACTCCATCGGCCGGCAAAGTTTTGCCAGCTTCCGCGTGGGCAATGTCGAGGTGTTTCTGCTGGACACCCGCAGCCAGCGGGACTCGCACGATGTAACGAAACCGAACCAGCCTGGCCTATCGATCATGGGTAAGAAACAGCGGGACTGGCTCAAGGCCAGTATGGCCAAGAGCGACGCTGACTTCTTCTTTTTGGCTTCCTCCGTCAACCTCACGATTCCGCACGTGGGGACGCCCGGCAGTGACTTACCCGGCAATAAAGACGATGCCTGGACGGCCTTTGGCGCCGAGCGTGAGGAGATGATTCAGTTCTGGGAGGGGTTGGGCAAGCCGGTCATCGTCATGACGGGCGATCTGCACAATAGCTTCGCCGTCAAGATCTCGGAGCGGGTCTGGGAATTTGCTTCCGGGCCGATGAATTCGCAAAATCATCCGGCCAAAAGCGAAGGCGGGCGCCCGGCCAATGGACTTTTCGATTCGCGCGGCCGCCAAGTGGACATCCGCTGGTCATCTTACATCCGCGACGATGTGCCCGCGACGTTGCGCAAAATGCCTTACTACGCGGTGGCCCAGATCAATAACGTCTTTAATAACCCGACGGAACCCGGTAAGCCGCGCTGGGTGGCCTATCCACGGCCGCACCTAGTGATTCAGTACTACGACGGACTTACTGGCGACTTAGTCTACGCCGAGAGTGTGCATAGCAAATGAAACAGGGCCGCCGGAAGATATCCGGCGGCCCTCTACGCGGGATACTTACTTAGTGGCGAAACAATAATAACGCCCGGCGCCGCCGGTGGCCACCAGATTGGCCTGGCTGCAGCCCTTGGAGGGATGCGCAAAATTCCAAGACGTGGGATTCTTGCCGCCACCTTGACGATCAAAATGGCCGACGTAGGCACTGCCTTCGCCGTGACTGGTCCAGTTCTTGCAGGTGGTGTCACCCGTCTCCTTCGATAGGGTGCCATCCATCTCCGCGCCGGTCAGGACGTCGTGCTGATTGGGCGTGTCGCCGCGGCCAGGTACGATTTCGCCCTTCTCCGTAATGGAGGTCTCTTTCTTCAGGTTGTTGGTGGCGGAGT
>JAYVRS010000975.1:0-12076 GCA_043776185.1 Bryobacteraceae bacterium
CCGGTCTGAATGAAAGTAATGGCCGGTTCGTGGTTGATGGCCTCCGTGTTCATGGTGCGGATGATCGATAAGTCATCGGCCATCTTGGCCATGTTTGGAATCAGCTCCGACATCCACGCGCCGCCCTTGCCGTGTTGCGCGAACTTGAACACGGAAGGGGCGATGGGGAAGCGAGCTTGGCCGGAGGTCATCGTCGTCAGCCGTTGACCTTGGCGGATGCTCTCGGGTAAGTCCTTGTCATACCACTCGGCCATCTTTGGCTTGTAGTCGAGTAAGTCCATTTGCGGCGGAGCACCCACCATGTGCAGATAGATGATGCGCTTGGCCTTGGGCGCCAAGTGAGGCAGACCGGGCAAGCCTCCGGTTACCTTGCTACCGGCAACTTTGCCAGTAGGGGCGCCGAGAGCGTTGAGCGCTAAAGCACCAATGCCGTAAGCGGAGCGCCCCAGTAACTGGCGGCGAGTTTCGACGTGGACGGCTTCATCATGCGGGTTCATTTTCGCTCCTACTTATTCAGCACTTCGTCAAGATTAAGCACTTGGTTCGCCACCATCGTCCAGGCGGCGAGTTCGGCTGCCGGCAGTTTGGCATCGGGCACGGAAGCGCCCGTCGCGACTAACTTCTTCGCCTCGGCCGGATGTAACTTGTAATGGGCGAGATAGTCGGTGTAGGCAAGTTGGACAATTTGCTTCTCGCGCAGGTCAAAGGCGCGGCCGAGCACTTGGCGGGAGAGAAACTCCACCCGGCCAGTCGATTCCTGCAGCAGCCGTTCGGCCAAGCGCCGCGCGGCTTCGACATACTGCGGATCGTTCATCGTCACCAGCGCCTGAAGCGGCGTGTTAGTGCGTTCCCGGCGGACGGTGCAGTTTTCCCGGCTCGGGGCATTGAAGATGTCCATGGAAGCCGGGGGCGCGCTGCGCTTCCAGAAGGTATACATGGAGCGACGGTAGAGTTTGTTACCCTCGTCTTCTTTGTAGAAACGAGTGTTACTCTGCGTCATGGCCACGGTCTCCCAGACGCCTTTGGGTTGGTAGGGCTTCACGCTGGGTCCGCCGATTTCCGGATTTAGTAGCCCGCTGGTGGCGAGCGCATAGTCACGTACCATTTCGGCGTCCATGCGGAAACGCGCGCCACGCGAAAGCAGGCGGTTCTCAGAGTCAACCTTGAGTTTCTCGGGCGTCGTGATCGCCGCTTGCCGGTAAGTGGCCGAAGTTACCAAAAGGCGGTAGAACTTCTTCATATCCCAGCCCGACTCACGGAACTCCACCGCCATCCAATCGAGTAACTCGGCGTGCGAAGGCACCTCGCCCTGGCTGCCGAAGTCTCCGGCCGAGCGGACCAGGCCGTTGCCAAACAGCTCCTGCCAGAAACGGTTCACCGTCACCCGCGACATCAGCGGATTATTCGGGTCAATCAACCATTGCGCGAGCCCCAGCCGGTTGCGCGGCATGCTGGCGGCCATAGGCGGCAGAGCGGCGGGCACTCCGGGCGTAACCTGGTCGCGCGGCTGATCGTACTGGCCACGGAACAGGATGTTCGCCACCGGCATCGTGTCCGTCCTCTCGTACATCACATGCGTGATGGCCCCGGCACGACGAATCTTCTGACGTTCGGCGATCAGCACGGCCAGCTTACGATTGGCTTCGCGGAAGGCGGGAACCTCGCGGTTAAGATACTGCCGCGCCAAAGCCTCACGCTCATTTTCGTCCAGCGTCGGCTTGTCGAGCGCGGCTTGCAGCATCGGCCAGTCGGCCAGCAACCGGATGTCCCCGTCACCGAGTAAGTGGCCGGTAACGAGAACATTCTGTAACTTGCCTCCCGCAAAGTAACGGCCGGCCCCATTCCAGCCCAGTCGTAACTTCCCGCCGGAGTTGATGTCGCCCACCAGGTGTTTCGTCGAATCACCCGTGCCCTCCATGGCGGCGGGTTGGCCATTTAAGTAGACCGTAAAAGCTTGGTAATCGCGGCCGCCGTCGTAAGTAACCGCGACATGCGTCCAGGCACTAGCCTTGAGACGGCTGGCATTCGACGCACGGGCTTCAATGCGATCTTTGTCGCCATCGCCTGTAAGCCGGAAGATCAGTACGCGACCGTTGCTCTCAAACGTCCAGCCGCGGCCCTTGTCTTCCTGGCTCAGCAACGTGAAAGAGTCTTCTCCGGCGGGTAAGTACACCCAGGCCGCGATGGAGAAGGGACGATCGGCGTTCATCGGCAGAGCGGGTAGCTCGACTTTGCCTTGCGCGCCAAACAGCAAGGCGCGCGAGGGCGAGACGCTGCCGTCGGCCCATTCCACTCCCGGGGCCAGTTCCTTAGGCTCCAACAGCGTTTCGCCGGGCAAGGGTTGGGCTAACTTCGGCCGGGCGTGAACCCAGGCATCGAAGTTACTAAGTGAAGCCTGACGCTGGGCGGCGAGATCTTGGCGAGTCTGCCTTTCCTCGCTTTGCACTTCATTCCAGCGGTCCCGGTCTTCGGCGCGCGGCACGATGATCGTGGGCGGCGTATCGGATGTATTGCCGTCCATTGGCCTTTGGGTGGTGTTCTTAAAGAACGCCACCATCTGGTAGAACTCTTTTTGAGCCAGCGGATCGAACTTATGATCGTGGCACACGGCGCAGCCGAGCGTGAGCCCGAGGAAGACGGTGGAAGTAGTCTCCACCCGGTCCTTTTGATAAATAGCGTCCACCTCTTCAGGGATCGCGCCACCTTCGTTGGTCGTGATGTTACAGCGGTTGAAGCCCGAGGCGATTTGTTGGTCGACCGTCCGATTGGGCAGTAAGTCGCCGGCGAGTTGCTCCAGCGTGAACTGATCAAAGGGTAAGTTGCGATTGAAGGCGCGTATCACCCAATCACGATAAGGCCAGATCTCGCGGTAGTTATCGATATGCAGGCCATGGGTGTCCGCGTAGCGCGCCGCATCCAGCCAGTAACGGCCGCGATGCTCGCCCCACTGGGGCTTCGCGAGTAAGTGGTCGACTAACGTGCCATAAGCATCGGGTGAACGGTCGTTGACAAACGCATCCACCTCGGTGGGGGTGGGCGGTAGGCCCGTGAGATCGAGCGAAACGCGGCGGATAAGCGAACGGCGATCGGCTTCGGGTGCAGGCTTGAGTCCGGCGGCGACTAACTTAGCCAGCACAAACTGATCCACCGGATTGCGGGCCCACTTAGTCGGATCAGCCACCGCCGGCGGCGTCGCTCGCTTAGGTGCAATGAAGGACCAATGCTCTTCCCAGGGTGCGCCCTGGGTGATCCAGTCCTTGAGTAACTGCTTCTGCGGAGCCGTGAGTTTGCGGTGCGAGGAAGGCGGCGGCATCAGACGCGCCTCTTTAGCTTCGTTGACGCGCAACCACAGGCGGCTGGCTTCGGGTTGACCCTCCACCAGCGCGGGGCCGGGTTTACGGGCCGCAAATGCACCTTCGCGCGTGTCCAGGCGCAGACCGGCCATGCGGCTGGCCGCGTCAGGACCGTGGCATTGGAAGCAGTTTTCGGAGAGTAGCGGCCGAATTTGCCGCGGGAAGCTAATTTTGGCCGGGTTCGCAACCGGAGCAGCCATCAGCAGGCCGCAATTGAGTAAGACAAGACTGCAGACACGCATCGTGCCTTAAATTTATCACTGAATCAAAGGCCGGGTCGCGACGGCTAAGGCAAACGGGCGATGTCTCCCGCATCCAGTTCCAGTTTTTCAGCCAGCAGCTGGCGGCCGGACAAGGCATGACGGAACACGCCGGCGTGGCTGTGGTCGGAGCACTTGCCCACCATGTGTACGATCTCATGGGCCACCACCCGGGCCAGGGCTCGACCAAACAGCCGGTCACGGTCGCGCATTTCGTCGCCCAACATCGCCTGGCCAATCGACCGGGCAATGTGATCGCAAGCCACCTCGCTAAAAGGCAGAATCTTGCCGTCCACCGTGTGGGTAAAAGCGAACGGACCGCGTTCGTCCATCAGCGGTGCCAGATTCTGCATCTTGCAGGTGCCCTTCAGTTTCACCAGCACCACGTCGTTAAACGTCTCTTCCGGCTTCGTTTCCTGCCGCAGCCGCACGGCTATATTCAGATTGGTGGGCTTAAAAACCTTCGACAGCTCTCGGCGCATCTCGTCGAGCGCCCGCTGCGAGTGTTTCTGTTCAATATCCAGCAGGACCGTCAGGTCCAGCGCTTGGGCGGGAATCGTGGCTAAGCCAGCTAGCAAAAGTAAGGTGCGCATCAACGATCTCAACTGAGAGATTTTTCTTATCAGCCTTATAACGGGAAGACCGCTACCGGGATTATATACGGATCCATCCGGTTTCTGTTAGCCTTTCTTTACGTCGGCGTCATTTTTCACGAGGGATTACACTAACAGTTTCCGATGTCTGAACCATCCACTCCGCTCATGCGGCAATACCACGCCCTCAAACAGCAGGTGCCGCGCGCCCTTTTGATGTTCCGTTTGGGTGACTTCTACGAGCTGTTTTTTGAGGATGCGGTGGTGGCCGCGCGCGAGCTGGAAATCACGCTAACTGCAAGAAACAAAGAGAAAGGCGAGCCCGTCCCGATGTGCGGCGTGCCTTACCATTCGGCCGACGGTTACATCGCTCGCCTCATCCAAAAAGGCCACCGAGTGGCGGTCTGCGAACAGATGGAAGAGGCCAGCGCCGGCAAGAAGCTGGTGCGCCGCGAGATTACCCGCATCGTCACGCCCGGCACCGCCACCGAGGCGAATCTTTTACGGTCCCACGAGAATAATTTTCTTGCCGCCATAAGCGCCGCCGGCGGGCGCAGTGCCTTAGCTTTCGTGGACGTCTCCACCGGCGAGTTCCGTGTCACCGAAGTCGACGATTCGGAGGCCGCCGGCGCGCTCGAAACGCTGGGGGTCCGCGAAGTGTTGCTTCCGCCCGGGGCCACCTCAACGAGCGGCGTGCGCACCGAACTCGACGCCTGGACCTTCACCACCGACTACGGCGAGCGGCTCTTGAAAGAGCATTTCCACCTGCTTTCGCTCGACGGCTGCGGCTTCGGCGATCGCCCGCTCGCCATCGGCGCGGCCGGCGCGGTGCTCCATTATCTGCGCGACACCCAGCGCGCCGCCCTCGAACACTTGGAGCGTCCCGTTTGGTTTGAACGCAGCGACTCGATGATCTTGGACAGCGTCACCGTCCGCAACCTGGAACTCCTCGACCCCATGTTCGTCGGCGAGAGCCGCGAGTCCACGCTGGTCGCGGTGCTCGACGAGACGCGCACCGGCATGGGTGGCCGTCTGTTGCGGCGTCGTTTGCTGCAACCCGCCATTCGGGAGGACGAAATCACCGAGCGGCTCGACGCCGTGGAAGCCTTGGCGCGCGACACCATCACCCGCGCCGGCTTACGAGAGTCGCTCGCCCAGGTGCTCGATCTCGAACGCTTACTCGCCAAGACCACCTTGGGCTCGGTGAATCCGCGCGAGCTGTTCGCCTTGGGCAAGTCGCTCGACGTGGTGCCGGCCATCGCGCAAAGGCTGGCCAAGTTCAGCGCCGCGGCTCTGGTTCGCCTCAGCGGCCAATTGGATCCCGTGCCCAGCGTCCGCGACGCGATCCTAGCCGCCATTAATGAGCAGCCTCCCGCGAACCTGGCCGACGGCGGCACCGTGCGCGCCGGCTATCACCCCGACCTCGACGCGTTGCGCGATATCCAGCGCAACGGCCAGCAGTACGTCGCCGCCATCGAATCGCGGGAGCGCCAGCGAACCGGCATCGCTTCGCTCAAAGTGCGCTTCAACAACGTCTTCGGCTACTACATCGAGATCTCGAAAGCCAACCAGCAACTCGCGCCCGCCGATTACGAACGCAAGCAGACCTTGGTGAATGCCGAGCGATTCACCACGCCCGAGTTGAAGGAGTTGGAGGTAAAGATCCTGGAGGCTGAGGAGCAGATCCTCAAGCTGGAGCGCGAGATCTTTGAAAGCCTACGGCAGACGACGGCTTCGGCGGCGGCGGCCATTAAGGCCACGGCCAGCGCCGTGGCCGAAGTGGACGTGACGGCCTCCTTGGCCGAGGTCTCCGTGACGCGAAAGTACACCCGCCCTCGCTTCTCCACCACCGGCGAGTTACGCGTCACCGGCGGCCGGCATCCGGTCATCGAGCGTTTGACCGAACGCGAAGCACAGCGCTTTATTTCGAACGACGCCTATCTCGACCAGAAACAGTTTCTGGCCGTCATCACCGGGCCTAATATGGGAGGTAAGTCGACTTACTTGCGACAAACCGCCCTGATCTCGATTCTGGCGCAGATGGGTTCGTTCGTTCCGGCCGATGACGCCCTGCTGCCCTTAGTAGATCGCGTATTTACCCGCATTGGCGCAGCCGACAACTTAGCCCGTGGCCGCTCCACCTTTATGGTCGAAATGACTGAGACGGCTCTAATCCTCAATACCGCCACTCCGCGCAGTCTAATTATTCTCGATGAAATTGGCCGCGGCACCTCTACTTACGATGGACTCTCGCTCGCCTGGGCCATTCTCGAGCACATTCACGAACACATCCGCGCCTATACGCTGTTCGCTACTCACTATCACGAACTTACTGAGCTGGCGGAGCAACTGCCGGGCATCCGCAACTTACACGTCTCGGTGAAAGAGAGCGGTGACCAGATCATCTTTCTGCGCAAAGTGGAGCCCGGCGCGGCCGACCGCAGTTATGGCATCGAAGTCGCGCGCCTAGCCGCTCTGCCGGCCCGGGTGATTGAGCGAGCCCGCGAAATTCTGGCTATCCACGAAAGCACCGAACTGACAGCGACTGCCGAATTGTCGCCTCGACCCGCCCGGCAAGCGCCCATGCAGATTCGGCTCTTCGAACCGGTGAACCATGATCTGGCCGCACGCATTCGCAGTTTGAAGCTGGATGAGCTACGCCCCATTGAAGCCCTGCAGCTATTGGCTGAGTTACAGAAGGAGCTGGAAGCATGTTAGTCGCCGGAATTATGTCGGGAACTTCCCTTAATGGCATCGACGTGGCCATCGTCAAGTTATCGGGCCAGGGCTGGAAGCTGAAAGTGCAGCCCATCGCCTTCGCCACCAACCCCTATCCCCAAAAGGTGCGGAGCGCGTTGCTGGCCGTCTCGAATACTAGTTGCCACACCAGCGATATCGCTCAACTCAACGTCTTACTCGCTGAACTGTACGCGGACGCTGCGGAGAAGTTATGCACGAAGCACGCCCTGAAATTGGACTTAATCGGCTGCCACGGCCAGACCATTTTCCATCAAGGCCAACCAGCCAAATATCTGGGCCGCCGGATCGCCGCCACGCTCCAGATCGGTGACGGCTGCCACTTAGCGGAACGGCTCGGCGTGCCGGTGGTTTCGGACTTCCGTCAACGCGACATGGCCGCCGGCGGCCACGGCGCGCCTTTGGCTCCTTACTTCGACTATCTGCTATTCCGCCATCCGAAGCGCGGCCGCATCGCGCTCAATCTCGGCGGCATCGGCAACCTCACGGCGATTCCTCCAGGCGCCGCACCCGCAGACGTAGTAGCCTTCGATACCGGCCCCGCCAACATGGTGATCGACCAGTTAGTGGCGCGCCACACGGATGGCCGCGCGCTCTACGATCGCGATGCTCTGTTAGGTCGGCAGGGCCACGCCCATTTGGAACTGGTCGACCAACTCTTGAAGGATCCCTACTATCGGCGGCCACCTCCCAAGTCCGCAGGCCGCGAGCAATACGGTGCAGAATTTGTCGAACGCCTCCTCGCCACAGCGCTGCCCATGCTCGACCTCATCGCCACCGCCACCGCCTTTACCGCCGCCACAGTGGCCGTGCAGATCGACCGTTTCGCCCGCCCCTCAATGCCCATCGACGACCTGATCGTAGGCGGCGGCGGCGCCCGCAATCCCATGCTGATGGCCTATCTGGAAGGCTTTCTGCCCGGAACTACCCTTCGCACCACTGAGGATTTTGGCTTCAGTGCCGATGCCAAAGAGGCGATCTTCTTTGCCGTGCTGGCTTACGAGCGCTTCCACGGCCGGGCGAACAATTTGCCATCCGCGACCGGGGCCCGCCGCGCCGTTTCGATGGGCAAGCTGAGTTAACGTTACTCTGGAATTTGGCTTACTCACTCGTTATCTTCGACCTCGACGGCACCCTCATCGACTCCCAAGCCGATCTCGCCGCCTCCGTCAACGCCACCCGCCGCTTCATGAATCTGGACCCTCTGGAACCAGCCATCGTCGCCTCTTACGTCGGTCACGGCGCCCCCGTCCTCATGCGCCGCGCCCTGGGCCCCGAAGCCTCCGAGCAAGACGTCGCCCGCGCACTCGACTTCTTCATTCGCTACTACCACCAGCACTGCCTCGACGAAACCACCCTCTACCCCGGCACCCGCGAAATGCTCGACACCCTCCACGCCGCCGATCGTCGCCTCGCCATCCTCACCAACAAACCCGTGCGCATCAGCCAACGCATCGTCGAAGAATTGGGCCTTCACGGTCACTTCTTCGAAGTCTTCGGCGGCAATAGCTTTGAGCAGAAAAAGCCCCATCCCATCGGTATCGAGCGTTTGCTGGAAGCCACGGGATTGCCTCAAGCCGTCACGCTCATGGTCGGCGATAGCGGCGTCGACGTCGAGACTGCCCGCAATGCCGGAGTCCACGCCTGCGGCGTCACCTACGGCCTCAGCCCCCACACCGTCCGCGCCGCCGCCCCCCAATACCTCATCGACACGATGCCCGCGTTGACGCCGATCGTGTTGGAGTAGGGAGGCTATTCGGCGGCAGGGAAGACCGCGCTGAGCGGAACTTCGAGGTCGCCGGCAGGGTTGCTCAGGATGCCGTCCAGGGCTTCGCGAGCACCTTCGTGGGTATGAATCCAGGCGCGCTGTCGTGCGGGATCGATCACCCAGACGGCGGCGATGCCGAAGCGGAGGTAGTCGTCGATTTTATCTTGCAGGTCGGTGGCGCGATCTTCGGGCGAAAGCACCTCGACGGCGATTTCCGGCGCCACCGTGATGATCCGGCCGCCCGGCCGGCCCCCACGGACGATCACGACGTCCGGTACGCGATAGCGGTCCGGGCGGACCTGGACGCGAATCTCCACGCCGGGCCAAAAACCCGGCACATTGGAAAGCACAAATGCGTAAGTGCGCCCTTGCGCGTCGCCATGGCTAATTTCGCCCACATTGCGCTCCACTAGACGGCCCTCAAGGTAGTCGCAATCCGGGTCAGTGGTGTGGCCCAGATAGTCGGCGAGCGGAACCAGAACAGCGGTGCGCATCTATGGGTAGTTTATCAGCAAACCAAAACGCACGGTCCACCCCAAAAGCCGATACAATCCGGTTGATGCGTGTTCTTACGATCCTTCTCCTGGCCGCGTTCGCCCTCGCGCAACCGTCACCAACCGTCAAGCCCGTGCCGCCGACCGGCGTCGAAGTCCCTGCCGCCGACCGCAAGGAATTAGAAGCTGGCTTGAAGCGCCTCAGCGACGCCATGGCTCCTCTGCGCCAGCATCCCGATTGGGCCGACGTCGCCATCTTTCACCAAGCCGTCCGCTACGCCCTCACTTACAACGAATTCTTCAAAGTAGAAGAGATCTTTCGCGCCAAGGAGTTACTCAAACAAGGACTTACTCGCGCGGAAGAACTCGCCGCCGGCCGCCCCTCCTGGACCCACGCCACCGGCCTCGTCGTCCGCGGCTATATTTCCAAAATCGACCACAGCGTCCAGCCCTACTCGCTCATCGTCCCCCCCACCTTTGCCGCCGACCCCACCCGTCCCCGCCGCCTCGACTTCTGGGCCCATGGCCGTGGCGAAACCCTCAGCGAAGTCAGCTTTCTCTGGGATCGTCAACGTCAGCCCGGCGAATGGATCCCCGCCGATACTTTCTTTGTTCACTTATACGGCCGTTTCTGCAACGCCAATAAATTCGCCGGCGAAGTGGACCTCTCCGAAGTCCTCGCCGACATGAAAAAGAAATATCCCATCGACGACGACCGCGTCCTTATCCGCGGCTTCTCCATGGGCGGCGCGTCCACCTGGCAATTCGCCACCCACTCCGCCTGGAAATTCGCCGCCGCCGCTCCCGGCGCTGGCTTTGCCGAAACTCCAGAATTTCTAAAAATGAAGCCCGACGAACTCGCCAAAATTCCGGACTGGCAAAAGAAGCTCTGGCGTCTGTATAACTCCACTGACTACGCCGCTAACTTATACAACGTCCCCCTCGTCGCTTACTCAGGCGAAATCGACGGCCAGAAACAAGCCGCCGATATCATGGCCAAAGCGCTCGAAGCCGAAGGCCTCCAGATGACTCATATCATCGGCCCACAAACCGGTCATCGCTATCATCCCGATTCCAAACCCATCATCGCCGCCAAACTCGATGCCTTGGCCGCCCGCGGCCGCGACTTATACTCCCGCAAAGTGAAATTCGTCACTTACACCCTGCGCTACGCCCGCATGAAATGGATCACCGTCGATGGCTTGGAACAACACTGGGAACGGGGCCGCGTGGAAGCCGAATACTCGCCCACCGGCTTCGATTTGAAGACCTCCGGCGTCACCGCCCTCCATCTCGACTTTGGCCCCGGCGGCTATCCGCTCGACCCGGCCGCCAAACCCGCCATCCGCATCGACGGCCAATCCCTCACCGGCCCCGCCCCCTTCACCGATCGCTCCTACGTCACCCACCTCGTCAAACAAAACGGCAAATGGGCCCTGGGCACTGTCGAAGGCCTCAAGAAACGCCACGGCCTCCAAGGCCCCATCGACGACGCCTTCTTCAATTCGTTCCTCATGGTCAAGCCCACCGGCACTCCCCTTGACGCCGCCCTCGCCCCGTGGGTGAAGGCTGAAAGTGATCGCGCCATTGTCGAGTGGCGCAAAGTATTCCGCGGTGACGCCCCTGTCAAAGACGATACCCAAGTCACCGATGCCGACATCGCCGCCAGTAACCTCGTCCTGTGGGGCGACCCCGGCTCCAATCAAATCCTCGCCCGCCTCGCCCCTCAACTCCCCGTAAAATGGACCGCCGCCGGCGTCACCGTCGGTTCCAAAACTTATCCCCCCGGTCACGTGCCGCTCCTCATCTACCCCAATCCACTCAACCCCGCCAAGTACGTCGTGCTTAACAGTGGTTTCACCTTCCGAGAATTCGACGCGCTAAACAACGCCCGCCAAGTGCCAAAGCTCCCCGATTGGGCCATCATCGATACCGCGACGCCCCCCGACGCGTATGCTGCCGGCAAAATCGCCGCCGCCGGATTCTTCAGCGAAGACTGGAAGCTCAAGTAGGGCATCGAAACCAGTGCTATTTTCGTAGATGGAACTCCCCGACGAAAGGACCATTTTCATGGCTGCCATCACCAATTCCGCGCTCCACACCAAAGTGCCCAAATCCAAGGGCGGCGCATTTCTCCTCGACCCCTCATCGCCCGATCAACTCTATTCGCCTGAAGACTTCACCGAAGAGCATCGCGCCATCGCCCGCACCACCGAGGACTTCTTCCGCCAGGAAGTGGAACCCAACCTCGAAGCCATCCTCCACCATGAGCCTGGCCTCGCCGTCAAAATCGTCCGCAAGTCGGCCCAACTCGGCCTCACCGCCGTCACCGTGCCCGAAGAATACGGCGGCATGGAAATGGACATGGTCTCCTCCATGCTCGTCGCCGAAGGCCTCGCTAAAGATGGCAGTTACGCCAACTGGCACGGCGCTCACGCCGGCATCGGCACCCTGCCCCTCCTGCTCTTCGGCACGCCTCAACAGCGCGAAAAATATCTCACCCGTCTCGCCAAAGCCGAAATCATTGGCGCCTATGCGCTCACGGAACCCGAAGCCGGCTCCGACTCGCTCGCCGCCAAAACCACCGCCGTCCTTTCCGCCGATGGCAAACATTACGTCTTGAACGGCACCAAAATGTGGATCTCCAACGGTGGCGAAGCCGACTTCTACACCGTCTTCGCCAAAATCGATGGTGCCAAAGACAAGTTCACCGCCTTCCTGGTCGAGCGCGCCTACGAAGGCGTCAAGCCCGGCCACGAAGAAAAGAAAATGGGCGTCAAAGGCGCGTCCACCGTCGCCCTCTTCCTCGATAACGTCCATGTCCCTGTCGAAAACGTCCTCGGCGAAATCG
>JAYVRS010000976.1:0-3464 GCA_043776185.1 Bryobacteraceae bacterium
TCAGGCCTACGTCGTCTACCCGGTCATCGAAGAGTCCGAAACTGCCGCCATGAAGGCCGCCACCCAGATGCACGAACATTTGTCCACCATCGTGTTTCCGCAGCTGAAGGTCGGCTTACTGCACGGCAAGCTGCCCGCCTCCGAGAAACAAAGCGCCATGGACGCCTTCAAACGGGGCGAAATCGATATCCTGGTCTCCACCACTGTCATCGAAGTCGGCGTCGATGTGCCCAACGCCACGGTCATGGTCATCGAACAAGCCGAGCGCTTCGGTCTGGCCCAGTTGCACCAGTTACGCGGCCGCGTGGGCCGAGGCGGCGAGCAGAGCCATTGCGTCCTGGTTACTTCGAAATTGAACGACATCGGCCGCGAACGCATCCGCACCATGGTCTCCTCCAACGACGGTTTCCACATCGCCGAAGTCGACATGAAGTTACGTGGCCCCGGAGAGTTCTTTGGTACCAAACAAAGCGGCATTCCGGAGTTACGCTTCGGCAATTTCATGCGCGATCAGGATATTCTGGAAGCCGCTCGCGACGAAGCCATCGCTTTCCTCGATCATCCTCCGTCCGAAGATGAGTTACAACGAGCCATGGCTTACATTCGCAACAACTGGCAACGGCGCTACGGACTCATCGCCGTCGGATAACATGCGCATCATCGCCGGAGAATTCAAATCACGCCGCTTAGTCGCTCCCGAAGGCGACCAGACCCGTCCCACGCCCGATCGCCTGCGCGAAGCCCTCTTCTCTGCCCTGGGCAACCGCGTCGAACATACCGTCTTCTTAGACGCCTACGCCGGCTCCGGCTCGGTAGGTATTGAAGCTTTATCACGAGGAGCCCAGCGAGCCATCTTCGTCGAAAAGCACCCCAAGGCCCTCGCCGCCCTCCGCGCCAACCTCGCCGCCCTAGGCCTCACCCAACGAGCCACCGTCATCACCACCGCCGTCAGCCGAGCCCTCCAAACCCAACCCGCCGACATCATTTTCCTCGACCCCCCCTACGACCGCGAATCCGAATATTCTCTTGCCATGGAAGCCATCCCCGCATGTAAGTTACTCCTGGTCCAACATTCCATCCGACTCACTCTGCCCGAAGTCGGTGGCGAACTAACCCGGGTCCGCCAAATGCGCCAAGGCGACAACGTCGTATCGTTTTACGAATATCCGACCGCGTGAAACATACTTTTCCGAATGCACGGCGCGCGACTGGCTCGACAGCCCCCGATGACAATCGGGGGGGCACAAACCTTCCGCGTGTACCCTGTTTCTGCGCCGCAGATACTCACCCCCCAATTAGCAGGCCAGTCGGCTGCAGTAGAAGATTACTTTTCATGCGGTCAGAGCACGAGTCCGTTTACCAGCCCACGGCGCCAGCCGTGGGGCACGAACAGCTCAGACTTACGGCCATCGGCGACGTCACAACCCGGAATAGCACCAGGCCTCGCCAAGTATTCTCAAACACTCCCCAAATCGACCTTTTACTCACCGCCTAACGGGCAAAATCCCGCGCTATCATACGAGCGAAGCGTCATGACCGCAATTCAAGCTTCAATCGCATCTTCCTGGCCTTCCGGCAGCTTGGTCCCGCGATGATCAAACCTATGAAGTAAACGGTCGATCATCCGCGGCAATTCCATCAAGAACATATGCGCCTCTTTAGAATGGTCGCCAAACTCCATCATGAAATCGTTGCGGCGCAGGTTACGTAGCAATCTTCGCAGGCGTTCAATCGCCAACTGACGTAATTTCGGATCCCCTACCCTTATCTCCCGATAGGCCTCGAGAAGAACCTCGTGAAGCCAAGGGAGATCCTCTTTCAGCAGGCCCGCAAGCATTAGTAGCGAAACTGGGTCGTCGCCGTCCTCCGAAACCATATGAGACACCGCGTCAATCATCATCGGGCTAAGTTCCCTGAGCCGTCTACGTTTTGAGCGTGGCCCGTGTTCACCTGAGTTCGTTTCAATATCACGAAGCCGGGCGTCAAGGCCGCGCACGCTTGACACCAGTTCTTCAAGGATTTCGTCTTGGGGTCTCTTCAGCTTGTCGTCCGTCACCATACCAGGAATCCCTTGAATACTCGTATCAAAATCAGGCCAGAGCGCCGGGAATAGTGCTTTCACCCTCTCCTCCGGCACCGGCTGGCTCGCCGACAGATTGATGGAGCGGATGACTTCCATCAAGCCGGTTTGATCAAACTTCTTTGCTTGAAATTGCGTAAGTGGGCCACTAATCGCACTATTCTCAAGACGATACAACAGGGGAATGACCTTGGCTCCAACCATGGATTTTGCGAGAGCTCCAGCTTCGAACAATAGCCATGGGGCGTTCAGATTCTCTGGCGTCACACAGATGATGCCGAAATTACAGGCCTCGAGTTCCTTGGCAACTTCCTGGCCCCAGCGATCACCGGCATCAATGTCGGCCTGTGACATCCAAGGCTGCACATAGTGAAGTACTAGCGGCAGCCAATCTCGCAATGCTTGAGCAACACATCGACTGCGATCACCGCTCCAGCTAATGAATACTTTCATGGCAATTTCCCACCTATTTCCGGCGCACCGACGGTTGGTGGCAGCATCATGATTATACTCAACGAGGCCTCCACCCGAACATCCGTGGGTCTCGAGTGCCCGGGCTCCTCGACTTTCGAGGGCGAACCGAAAAAACGGCTGGCGAAGTGCGTGCAATGCGGAATCCCAGCGACTAAGCCACCCGCAATTCTGCCGCACCCCGCTTAGCAGGCTTCACCACAATCTCCACATCCTGCCCCAACGCCACCAAAAATCGCATCAGCCGCTGCACGGAATACCCTCGACTGACCTGTCAACATCGCCGATACCTTGGGCTGATCGATCCCCATGAGTTCACCCGCCACCGTCTGCGTCAACTTGCGGTCCCGAAGGCCGAGATCGGCAAATATATTACCGGTACTCGCTTCTCGCTCAAGGACCTTACGCGCGACCTAATAACGGCCTAACCCGCGCTATCATACGAGCGAAGCATCATGACAGCCGTGGAGGTATTCGAATTGACGACCAATGGCGGCGCGTCGGACTTCGCCCGCGTCATCGAGCTCTGCTCGCGCCTCGGTCCCTATTGCCTAGTTGGCGGACTAGCCGTGAACTGTTTTGTCGATCCCGTCTATACGCTGGACGCCAATCTGGTACTGGCCGACGCCAGTCCCCACTCGCTAAACGCTCAAGCCAAACCCAGCGAACTCCGCATCCAGTTCACGCTGGATGAACGCTACCAAGCTTTCGTCAACCACGCCACCGAGCGTGAAGTACTCGGCACCCCGGTGCAAGTCGCCCAACTGGAAGACATCGTCCAAGGAAAACTCTGGGCCTGGAGCGACCCAGCGCGTCGGCTGGCAAAGCGCAAGAAAGACGAACTCGATCTAATCCGCCTAGCCGAAGCCTACCCGGATTTGATCTCCACCTATCCACCAGCCTTGCGTGATTT
>JAYVRS010000977.1:0-3449 GCA_043776185.1 Bryobacteraceae bacterium
CCGTGCTCTACGAGTTGATCACCGGTTCCACGCCGCTCGACCGTTCCAGCTTGGGGCCAGTGAGCGAAATGGAGATCCTGCGTCAGATTCGCGAGAAAGATCCCGCGGCGCCGAGCGTCCGCCTGGGCGATTCGAAACTAAGCCGCACTGTGCGCCACGATCTCGATTGGGTGGTGATGAAAGCGCTAGAAAAGGATCGCGGCCGCCGGTACGCCTCGGTTAGCGCGCTCGGCGACGACATCGAAAATTATCTGGCTGGCGCGGCTGTGGCCGCCGGCCCGCCTTCCACCGTTTACCGGCTGAAGCGCTTGGCGGCGCGTTACCGTGGCGCCATCGCGGCGGCGGCCGCCATCGTCGCCTTGCTCATTGGCGCGACCGCCTTCAGCGCCCGCGAAGCCTTCCTCGCCCGCCGCGCCGAACAATCCGCGGCTGCCGTGAACGATTTTTTGGAGAACGATTTGCTGGCCCAGGCCAGCGCCACCGTCCAAGCTTCCGCCGGAGGGCGTCCCGATCCTGACCTAAAGGTGCGCACGGCGCTCGACCGCGCCGCAGCTCAAATCGATACCCGGTTCCGGGGACAGCCCACGGTTGAGGCATCTATCCGGCATACCATCGGCGCGACGTATTTCGACCTCGGCCTGTTGCCCGAAGCCCAACGTCAGCTCGAACGCGCGGTGGACCTGCGGCGCCAAACCCTCGGCGCAAGCGCAAGCGCCACCCTCACCTCGCAGAACCTGCTGGTAAACGTCTATCTCGGCGCAGGGAAACCCAAAAAAGCCGAACCCTTGGGTAAACTTGTCTGGGCCACGCGCCGGCAGTTGCTGGGAGCACGCCATCCCGCTACCCTCGCCTCGCTACACAATCTGGCCGCCATCGAGCGGGCCTTCTCCCGCGATGCGAAAGCCGAGGCGCTGTACGCCGAAGTGGCCGAATTGCGCAAGCAGGTGCTCGGTCCGAAGCATCCCGACACCCTCAAGTCGCTCACGAATCTTGGTTTTGTCTCCATGTTGCTCGAGAAATTCCCTCAGGCCGTGGACATTCACGGCCGCGTCCTGGCCATTCGACGCCGGGATTTGGGCGACGAACATCCGGAGACGATGCAATCGCGGAACTCCCTCGGTCAGGCCCTGCTTAACGCAGGCCAAGCGGACCAAGCGGAGGAGATCCTGCGCCAAGTACTGGAATGGCGTCGGCGCGTGTTGGGCCCGTCGCACGTGGAGACGCTCAATAGCCTCAACGGTCTGGCGATGGCAAATGAAGTTCAAGGTAAGTATCGGCAAGCGGAGGCGCTCTTCGCCGAATGCATCGCGATTGGCGGCAAGACGTTGGGCGAACGGCATCCCACCACGGCGGCGTGCTTGAACAATCTGGCCGAGACGTTGCAATACGACGGCCAGTACGAACGGGCTATCCAAATATTCCGGAAAGACTTCGAAATGGATCTCCAGTTGGCCGGCCCCGAGAATCCTGACGCGCTGCGGAGTATGAGCAACCTGGGAGTGGTTTTGGCGCTCGGCGGCTACCCTGCCGAGGCCCGCGTCTGGCTCGAAAAGGCGATTGCCCTGCGCAAACGGATTCTGGGGCCGAAACATCCAAAGACGCTCAGTTCGCTGGACGCGCTGGCGGCGGTTTATCGGTCGCAGGGTCAGTTGAATGCGGCGCACAAGGCCTTCGAGGAGGTGGCCGCGCTACGCCGCGAGGTGTTAGGACCCAAACACGCCAGAACGCTTTCGTCGCTTACTTCACTGTCCCAGGTGTTGCTGCAGCAGCATCGTTACGGCGACGCCGAGCCGATCCTGCGCGAGGCGCTCGCCGCCACCGGTGGCGATGCCTGGTCGCGCGCAATACGACAAAGCCTGCTCGGTGCCTGCCTCGCCGGTCAACGGCGCGTTTCGGAAGCGGAACCCTTGCTGCGCGGCGGATACCAGGTGCTCGCGCAAAAACAAGGCTCGCAATCCTTCGCCCAACGGCAGGAAGTGGAACTAGCCCGCCGTCGTCTAATCGCACTACCCATGCAGTCAGGACCTTATGTGGGCTGCGAAGCTTCAAGAAGTAACGCAGAACCAAGGGAAGCACCCCAGGCGGTGAAGCGCGGGGTGCCTTGCCGATGAGTGGGGCCTCCTACCGGAATTGGAACACCAGCCCTGCGGCGTTGATGGCCCAGATGCTGGTGGCGTTGCCGATCACCACTTGCGCCAGGGGTTGGTCGGCGCGAGACATCCGGTCGAAGCCCGTGCCGTTATATCGATAGACTCCCTGGTCAAGGCCGATGCCCCAGACCTCTCCCGTCGAGCTGACTGAGATATCGAGCAGGAGACCATTGGGGACCGTGGTGAGGGGTCCACCGCCCACACTCCGCTGGATCTCCCCACCCTGCCGCAGCACGTAATACTCGGTTGCGTTGCGAACCGCCACCCTCAGCGCCGGGCCACCGCCTAAAAGCCTCCAGTCTCCGGTTTGCGCGTCGCGCCGGTGGATGTTTCCGTCGGTGGCGACGGCCATCAGCGTGCCGTCGCTGGCGGCGGAGATCCAGGTGAAAGTGATGCCCTCACCCGGCATCGCGATTTCCTCCCAGACGGTGTTGCACCTAAACAGCCGGCCGGGGATGGCGGCAAACACCCGATCAGCACTCGCCACGGCAGTCAGCGGCGCGGCGCCATTATCGAGACGCCTCCAGGCATCCCCGTTTCGGATGAAAATTTCCAGGTTCGCGTTGGAACCCATCAGCGTGCCGTCCGACCCAGCCGAAATCTGGGTGAGAATGCCGTCAATCGGCTGAAATGTTCTAACCGGAGCTGGACCCGGTGCCGGACCGGGGCCAGTACCCGGCGTAGCCGTCACCTGGAGTGCGGGGCTAGTAGCCGATCCTGCATTGACATTGGTATTCACGAGCGGGTCGCCGTTGTCGTCCAGCGCGCTGAGCACTACGGCGGTGTTCGTATACGTGCCCGCGGTGGCGCTGGCCGTGAGCATAATATTCCGAGCCACGGTTGCCGCGGGAGCGATCGGACCGGGAATGGTGAAAGCCGTTTGTCCCGCAACATTGGGCGGGGCGAAGTTCACCGTCTTCACGCTTTCATCCGTGCCGAGCGTACCCTGGGCTATCGGGTCGCCCCAGTTCGCCCGGTCGTTCGAAAGGAAGAAACGGTAGACGCCGGGCCAGCCACCGGCGTTCTGCGGGCCACCCAGCACCGTGAAACCGGTGAGGGCCGCAGGCCGGGCCAAGTCGATTTGAATCTCGTACGGGAAGGTGGTCGCCGCCCCGGTTGCCCCGCCCGCCTGCCAGACGGTGTTGGGGTCGTTGTCGATGGCCAGTGGGGCGTCGAAGTTTCTTTGGCCAGTGGGGAAGAACAGGTTCCAGGCTTTCTTGTCGATTTGATTCCCGTTCGCATCCAGCATGCCGATCTCGGCGATCTGGAGTTGGGAGGGATTCAGATCGTTTGGCTGGG
>JAYVRS010000978.1:0-3442 GCA_043776185.1 Bryobacteraceae bacterium
CGACTTGGCGCCCCATCACCGGCATCTGCTGTATCCTGCTTCGTGGTCATTCCATTCCCGCGGAGCCAGAAGTCGCGCTGATCCTCCGATACCGTACCAGCGGCACCCAGAAAATCATCAAACTACATCTTGGCTCCGCGCCAAGCCTCGGGAGACACCTTTTACCCTCCCCCGAAGCCGTATGATCGCCCCCTCGGCTCATCCGCATTGAGTGACACTGAACTGGGAAGTCGCCCGTCGGCCGCCGTCGCTTAGTTGCCAAACCAGTCATCATGACATCAAGAAGCCGCTATAACTCCAGCCGAGCCCCCAACGGCCCGGTCCGCGAGCTTCTCGCCGCTGGAACGAAAGCACCGTTCGCGCAAGCCTCCTCCAGCAGCTCGATCCGCGGCGACGGTATGCGCGAAAGTGGGTCCCAATCGAGAGACAATGAAGTCCACTCCCATGCGGAATCGGTATCGCTGGCTCACTATCCTGCTTTTCCCTGTCGCAACGCTACTCCTATCCGTGCTCGCTGAGCCACTCAACAACGCTTTCAAAGATACCTTCGAAAAACTAAAGCTCAACACGCCCGCAGGCTACATGGGCCTGTCCCTCCTCTTCATCCTCATCGCCATCGGAGACTACTTCCACCAGCGCAAACTCACCCAGCACGACACCCCCGAATCTTACTCCCCGCCCCTCCAGGCGCGCCAAGCCCTCATCCACCAAGTCACCCAATTCGCCCAAGCGCAATTCGACGGCGGCCTCTACCGCCTCGCCCGCCAGGAATTCCACCTCGCCGAACGGCCCCTCCAAGTCACCACCCGCGACAACGACCTCCCCATCGACGGCGGCATCGAACCCTTCTACCGCCGCCTCAACGGACCCCTCCTCATCCTCGGCGATCCCGGCACCGGCAAAACCACCTTACTCTACGAACTCACCACCCTCCTGCTGCCCCAGCCTGGCGATGACCATCAACCCATACCCGTGCCCTTTGAAATCTCCGCCTGGGCCACGCGCCAACTGCCCCTCGACGAATGGCTCGCCGCCGAACTCAACCGCCGGCATGGCGTCGGTTCCTCACTGGCCAAACGCTGGATCGACAGCTCCACCATCCTTCCCATGCTCGACGGTCTCGACGAAGTCCCCGCCGCCCATCGCCCCGCCTGCGTCACCCGCATCAACGAATTCCGCCGCCAACACCCCGGCGTAAAGCTAGTGGTCACCTGCCGCGAGTCCGAGTATGCCGCCCTCGCCACAGGCATCGAAGCTCATTCTGCCGTCATCGTTCGCTCGCTAGCCCGTCCCGACGTCGAGTCCTACCTCGCACGCCACGCGAACTTCGCCGGGCTCCGCCAAGCCCTTAAGACCGCACCGGAACTTTGGGAGATCATGACCACGCCCCTCATGCTCTGGGTGGCCGCCTTTGCCTTTCTTGAGGACCCGGGTCATCCACTCCCACCGGTTCCTCCCACCACCGTCGGCCCCGCCTTGCGCGCCATCCTCTTCGATCGCTACATCCACCGCATGGTGCAGCGTGAGAGTGAGAAACGCGATTCCTCAGGGCCGGCTTTTTCAGCCGAGGAAACCGACCGCTGGCTCCGCGGAACCGCCGCCGCCATGTTCCGCGCGGGCGTCACCACTTTCCAGTTAGAGGACCTTTCCCTGCTCTGGCTGCCGGATGCACAGCGTCCGGCCGCCAGACGGGAATTGGGACTCGTTGGCGGGCTAACCTTCGGGCTGATCTACGGGTCAATCGGCGGGCTGATGGGCGGGCTGTTCGGCGGTGAAGGTCTGGTTGGCGGGCTAATGTTCGGGCTAATGGGTGGGCTGATCGGCTTGGTTAGTCTACGGAAACAATCGGCGGCCGGCGGGAAATGGTCCTGGTTCGAAGCCCGACTCGGGCTGCTGGTCGGACTGATGGGCGGGTTGGGGGTCGGGCTGATCTTTGGGCTACGCGTTGGGCTGATAGTCGGGCTGGTCTTGGGGCCAAGCGTCGGGCTGATGGACGGACTGATGCTTGGCCTACGCGTCGGGCTGACCTTCGGGCTGATATTCGGGCCTCTTTTTGCGCTTATCGGTGGAATGATCAGTGGTCCGAGTCAACCTGTAGACGCCGTAAGATGGTCCTGGTCCGAAGCGCGACCCGGTCTGACCTTCGGCCTGATCGGCGGGCTGACCTTGTCGCTAATCAGTGGGCTGACCCTGTCGCTAGTCTCTGGGGCGCCCTTGTCGCCATACAGCGGGCTGACCTACGGGCTCGCATTAGGGCTGATCGGCTTGCTGACCTACGCCCTGAGCGTCGGACTGTTCGTCGGACTGTTCGTCGGGCTGAGCAGCGGACTAGTTACGAATTCGATGAGTCAACGGGGGAAACCGAATTGGGGCCTCAAGCAGTCCGCTTTCTATGCCCTTTGTCACCTGGCGTTTGCTCTCGTTGCGACCATTCCACTTACTTTTGCCGTGGGGCGCCTGCCAGCAGCCACGTTTCGTGAAAATCTAACTTGGCTCACCGTGGCGTTATTGTTCATCGGTTTCTCGTTGGCTCTAAACAAAGGCGGCCAATTCTGCATCCAGAACCTGACCCTCCGTTACCTGCTCGCCCGAGTCGGCGTCACGCCCTGGCGCTACACTACCTTCCTGCACCATGCCGTCGACCGCGTCCTGATGATCCGCCAAGGCGGCTCCTTCAAGTTCATCCACCGCCTCCTCCTCGAGCACCTCGCCGCCAAATCCACCCAGTGATCTCACCACATGAAAACGTTCATTTGATCCGCGACCTTGTGAGGAACGGCTGTCCTCCCTGTAACGGCGGGCTTCAGCCAGCGCGGAGCTTTAGCTCCGCTTCGTCTTCACGCAAGGGACTGAATTTATGAATAGAGAAAATGCGTTCCGCAAAAGCGGGCCGAGCGCCAATAAGCAGCCGAACTCCTACCCGCGCCCAGCCCGCCAACGCCAGCGGCGGGGCACATTCTCCAGTTACCCTACCCGAGATTCCACCGGAAATGATCAAATACAGGCCCCGGGTCTCCAGTCAACCGGAAAGCCGGAAAAATCCATTCATGATCCAACCAAGCTGGCACAGCAAATTATGTAAGTGAGAAACTCATCGCCAGTAGATCCATGCGACTATCATGATTATGATCAAGGTCCTGCTCGCTTTCTCCCTCTTCGCCACGGTATTGACTGGCCAGAAATTTGACTATCGCCTACTGGCCACCTCGAAGACCTCCTCCATGGAAAAGGAGATGAACCAAGCCGCCGAGTCCGGGTTTGTTTTCGGCAGCGTCATGGGTGGAGAATCGTCCATAGGCGGCAAGGAAGTGATCGTCGTGATGACGAAGACTTTGGGTGCCCCCTCGGCCAGTAAGCAGTACACGCTGCTGGCGACGTCAAAGACCAGCACTCTTCAAAAGGAATTGCAGCAGGCGGGCGACGACGGGTTCGCGTACTGCGG
>JAYVRS010000979.1:0-3440 GCA_043776185.1 Bryobacteraceae bacterium
GGGCCAGATCGAATGCCCCAAACCAGCATTGTTTTCTATCAGCAGGATCCGGCTGATGTTCCCGTGCTTGATTGGCTTCAAGAGTTGCGGCGAACCGATCACGCCGCCTACGAGAAATGTGTAGCCGCCATCGAAAGGCTCGGTTCCTTGGGCCATGAACTGCGCCGACCCTTGGCAGACATTCTACGAGACGGCATCTACGAATTGAGAATACGTAAGGGGCGCGTGAACTACAGAATCCTGTACTTCTTTCATGGCAGACGCTCGACAATTCTCGGCCATGCGCTCACTAAAGAAGATCACGTGCCAAAGGAAGACATTGAACGGGCAATTCGCCGGAGAACCGCTTTTCTGGCGGACCCATCAGCGCATTCATATTCACAGGAGGAACGCTAAACATGGCACGAACCAAAGACGCACTGAAGATTCTGGAGAGGTTGACCGGTGACAGCGCAACAGTAAAGGCCGGCATTGCCGAGGCTAAAATTAACCTCGAAGTGGCACAAATGATCTATGACGCTCGTACGCGGGCCGGACTCTCCCAGAGCCAATTGGCCGCCCTGATTGGCTCCAAGCAACCGGTGATCGCGCGCCTCGAAGATGCCGATTACGAGGGCCACTCTCTCACCATGCTCCAGCGAATCGCCTCAGCGCTCGAACAGCGTTTAGAATTGCGTTTCGTGCCTCAGGTACATCGTGCAAAGGCGAAGTCACCATCGCCCCGAAGGTTGCAGCCGGCGTAGATACCAACCTGCCCAGCCCTCGAATTTCTAACTGGGAAGCTAATCTGAACGGTGAGCTATGGCAGTGGGCAAACGATTTCCCCTGCAAAGCGATGCCAGCTTGACTGGCCACGGCGGTTGATCTTCCAATGGGAATGCGACCGCAGTGAAGCAACGGACGACTACTTAGACGCCCATCGTTATTTGTGAGGTGACTATGTTGATGACGAAACGCAAACCCGCGAGTGTCGGCGAGATTCTCGTTGAAGAATTCATGCTTCCCATGGCTCTCACGCAGAACGCCTTGGCCCAAGCGATGGGTGTTCAACGGAAGCACGTGAACGAATTGTGCAATGAAAGGCGAGGATTAACTGCTTCGACGGCTCTGATTCTGGCGACAGTCTTGGGCAATACGCCCGGGTTCTGGTTAAACATCCAACGCCGTACCGACGTGTGGACTGCTTTGCACTCGCCTCGGGAACAGGAACGGATTGGGCGGGCTAAGCCTCTGATCGAAGCTGCTTGACGCGGTTCGCTAGCCAACGCTAACTGGGACCGGCGAATTCGCCACCTGGGCGGCGAGCGTGGCGAGTTCGTCGCGGAGCGTGTCGGCGATGCGGTGCGCCCAATGCTCCACTTGGGGCTGGTTCTCGCCTTCCACCATGACGCGGGCGAGCAGTTCGGTGCCCGAGAAACGCACCAGGACTCGGCCCCGGTCGCCAAAGTCGGCCTCCGCGGCGGCGATCTCGGCTTGGACGTTAAACAACTCGGCGAGCGGCCGCTTGGCACGGACCTTCACGTTCACCAGCAACTGCGGATAGATCTTCAGATCGGCCGTAAGCTCATCCAACGACTGCCCGGAGTGCTGCATAGCGGCCAACACCTGCAACGCCGTCAGCATGCCATCGCCGGTGGTAGCGAACTCGCGAAAGATGATGTGGCCGCTCTGTTCGCCGCCCAAAAGTGCATCGCGCCGAATCATCTCTTCGAGCACGTATTTGTCGCCCACAGGCGTCCGCGGCATTTCGAAGCCATCTTCGATCAGCAGCCGCTCCAGGCCCAAATTCGACATCACCGTCGAGACGACGATGGAATTCTTCAAGTGCCCGCCAGCCCGCAGATGTCGCGCGCAGATCAGCAGCACATGATCGCCATCGATGATCTTGCCGGACGGCGAGACGATCATGACACGGTCCGCGTCGCCGTCAAAGGCTATGCCCGCGTCAGCGCCGAGCGAGACCACCTCTTCGCGCAAGGCCTCGACATACAGCGCGCCCACGCCGGCATTGATGTTGCGCCCATCGGGCGCGGTGGCCACCGCGATCACTTCGGCGCCCAATTGCCGGAACAGCGCGGGTGCCAAATGAGAGCTGGCTCCATGCGCGCAATCGAGCAGGATCTTGCGCCCAGCCAGGGGAGTCTTGACGGTAGGTCCGGTGGCAATGGTCAGCAGGTAGTTGAGGTACTCGGCGTCGAGCGACGGGTCAATTGTCACCGCCGACCTTTCTACGCTGGGGTTCCGGGCCAAAATGGCGAGCAGATCCTCTTCCAGCCAATGCTCCTGGTCGTCGGGCAGCTTCAGGCCCGTGTGGTCAAACACTTTGAGGCCATTGTCTTCGTACGGATTGTGCGATGCGGAAATCATGACGCCGGCCACAAAGTCCTGCGTGCGGGTGAGGTAGGCGATGCCCGGTGTGGTGATCAGGCCGGCGAAGCGGACTTTCACGCCTAGCGCCGCCAAGCCACCGGCGACACACTCCGCGATCCATGGTCCCGATTCCCGGGTGTCCATGCCGATCAGCACTTCCGCGTGGGGTCCATGTTCCCGCGCCCATTCGCCCAGCGCCTGGCCAAAGCAGTAGATCGTCAGAGTGTCCAGGGGGTATTGCCCGGCTTTGCCGCGAATTCCATCAGTTCCAAAAAGCTGCTTTGCCATGTTCTCCTGTAATTATCCCTAAAACCACGGTTTCACGGCTTGTCGCAGAACCCCGACCGTGAGGGAGGGGATCCTACGAATGGTCGCACCCCACGGCTAACGCCGTGGGCCAGTACACAACGCCTCATGCGGTCGCACTACTAGTCGATCTTCTCTAACTGGACCCGGGCGCGGATTTGCGACGGCGAGGCCAGACTCACTAGAGGATCGGACACAAACGCGTTCAACTTTACTTCCGTGGGCTGGTCAAGCGCCGAGAGAAGGTGAGAGAAGTCGAGCGCGTCGGTTTCGATCGACTGGATTTGTTTCACCCTCCGCTCCGGGCCGACGATCGTGATGCTCTCCGGCACCACTTGGCTCCAGCGAACGCGGTATCCCACGGGCGGTGGTCCGGCGAAGCGCAGGGTGACGGGCACCACCTTGAGCAAGCGATGCTCCAGCACGACGCGGATTTGGGAAGGGACGGCGCGCACGAGCGAAATGCCGCCGGGCAGGTTGAGGTTCACTTCCTGAACGGTGAAAGTGCGCTCGCCTGGACGGGTTTGGGCGCTGAGGTCCAGCACAACGGCTGAACGCGGGCCGGTGGCGATGGAGAGTCGGCTGCGCGGGCCGCGGAGCTGCAACACCACCCGGTCGGGGACGTCGGAGCCCAGGTCGAGCCCGGCGGCAAGATTGCGGAACTCAACCGGCGCGGTGACGTTGGTGGTCAGCTCGGGTTCGTCGATGACGGCGATCCAGAGCATGGTTGCCATCACCAGCGACAGCAGTTTCCAGAAGAAATG
>JAYVRS010000980.1:0-11907 GCA_043776185.1 Bryobacteraceae bacterium
CCCTTGAAGGGGCGCGCGGCCTGGTAGCGCGGCTGCACCGCGAACTTGCCCTGGCGGTCGATATAGCCCCACCGGCCGTACCATTTGACGCTCGCGACGCCCTCGCTGAAGTCGCCGCATTCGTCGTAGACGGGGTTCATGGCAAAGTCGCCTTCGAGGTTGATGAAGCCCCACTTCTCCACCAGCTTCGCCGCCGCCAAACCCTCCGCAAAGGGGCGCGCCGCCGCAAAGCTCGGGTAGATCACGGGCGCGCCGGCCTCATCCACATAGCCCCAGTTGCCGCCAAAATCCACCGGCGTGAGGAAGAGCGGTTTGCCTTCGGAGATCGCGCCGTTTAAGCGCAGCAGGGCGTAAGCCTCGTTGATCCGCTTCAATTGCCGCTCGGCACGCAGCCTCAAACGGTCGCACTCCTGGTGAAAACGGTCCGGATGCCAGACCTTCACCAGATCGACGTAAGCGGTCTTGATCTCGTCGGCCGACGCGCCGGGCACCAAGTCGAGAACGGCGTATGAGCTGGTTAGATCCTCGGGCATCCCAAGAAGGATCATCGGCCGCCGGAGGCACGCTCTTTAGGGGCTACCAGCCCTTGACGATATCCACTTGCGGCAGGGCGGCCTTCAGCATTTTGATGCCGTCGTCGGTCACCTTTGTTTGCCACACATAGAGGCTTTTGAGGGCGGTGAGTCCCTTCAAATGCTCGAGCCCCGCGTCCGTCACCGCCGTACCGTAAATGTTCAAGTAGGTAAGCTTTTTCAGATCCTTCAGGTGAACGAGCCCCTTGTCCGTAATCTTGGTGCCCTCCAGGTGCAGCATCGTCAGCTCGGTTAAGCCCTTCAAATGAGCCAACCCGGCGTCCGTCACCGACGTCCGGCCCAGGTGTACCGAGATGACATTCTTCAGTTGCGCCACGGGCGCGACCTGCTCATCCTTGATAGCCGCTCCTTGAAGATAAAAGCTCACATCGAGGCGCGGATCTTCCTGGGCCACGGGACGAACGCTGCCGCCGGCCTTTTCAATCGCGGCGATCGCTTTCGCCTCTGGCCCAACGGGCGCCTTCGCCGCGTCGGCGGCTTTCGCGGGCGCTTTCACTGCCGCCTTGACGGGGGCCGCCTTCGCGGCGGGTTCAGGTTTCTTTGCTTGCCACATCATAGTGTTCAACAGTGTATCAATGCGGGCGCTGGTAAAGCAGCTAGGGCTCGCCGGCAAACTTCCGCATGCCGAGCCGGCTTGTCGTGCCGCCAACGCCGAAGAGCCTCGCCATCGAGTTGCGGCAGTAAGTCGAACGTGATGTTTGCCGGTTGATAGTTCTCTGGATTGGCATGGGCAATGTAATGCGCCAAGCTACCCAGGGCCGTCTCCCTCGGCATCGCCTCGGGCACTTCCCCCTGGGCCACCGACGCGGCAAACTGTCCCGCCATGGCGCCCGTGGCGATCGACTCTACATAGCCCTCCACGCCCGATATCTGGCCCGCAAAAAAAACGTGCGGATTGGCCTTCAGTTGTAAGGTTTTATTGAGTAACGTGGGTCCATTGATGTAAGTGTTTCGGTGGATCTGGCCATAACGCAAAAACTCAGCTTGTTCCAGACCCGGAATCATCCGCAGAATTCGCTTTTGTTCGCCGAAACGTAAGTGATTCTGAAAACCGACTAAGTTGTAACTATCGGCCCGGGCGTTCTCCTGCCGCAGTTGCACCACCGCATAGGGCCGAAAACCCGTCTGCGGATCCGTCAGTCCCATCGGCTTCATGGGGCCAAAGCGTAACGTCTCTCGCCCGCGCCGGGCCAATACTTCAATCGGCAAACAAGCTTCAAAGAATGGTGTGCCCGGCGCATCGGCCGGAATGTGCGCCGGTACCGCATGGCCGGCGAGTAAGGCATCCAGAAACGCTTCGTACTGCTCGCGATCAAAAGGGCAATTCAGATAGTCATCGGTGCCATCGATCGACTTACCGTATCGCGACGCGGCAAAGGCCACCGAGCGGTCCACGCTATCGGCTTCGACGATCGGCGAGATGGAGTCGTAAAAATACAAACGGTCGGCGCCGGTCAATCGCCCAATCTCCTCGGCGAAGTCGCCCGAAGTCAAAGGGCCGGTCGCTACAATCGTGATGCCGTCCGCAGGAATGCGCAGGATTTCCTCGCGCCGCAGGGTGATCAGCGGTTCAGCCTCAATGCGACGTGTCACTTCGGTGGCAAAGCCGACGCGGTCCACGGTGAGCGCCTGGCCTCCCGGCACTCGCGCCACCTGCGCGCACTCCAGCAATAGCGAACCCACGCGTCGCAGCTCTTCTTTCAGTAGCCACGGCGCGGTATTTTCGGATTCGCTCTTCAGCGAATTCGAGCAAACCAGTTCCGCCAAACGGTCGGTCTGATGGGCATCGGTGGTGCGCACTGGCCGCATTTCGTAAAGGGTACAAGCCAATCCTCGGCGCGCCAATTGCCAAGCCGCTTCCGTCCCCGCCAACCCGGCACCAATGATATGCAGTGGAGTCAATCTACTATTCCATCACCGTTACCACTGCCGGGGATCAAGCGTTGCGATTTGCATCTGATGCAACAGCGGAGCCAATTCCGAAGACTCCGCTGAATAGACGGCCGTCAGCCGATCCGTAATCGATTGCTGCTCTCTCCTCGCCAGGAACTCGGACAACGCCGTCGCATAAAGTTGGCTGCGCGACATGTTCAGCCGTTGCGCCGCTGTCTCGGCCCGTTCAAATAGCTCGCCGGAAACTGAAATAGCCGTTTTCATATGAGTAGTTAACTCAAGTTATACCAAGACTCGCCACGAATTTAGCCTATCCGCCGCCCCACATAGCCTGATACACTTCCCCGCATGTGGAACGACACCGACTTGCAGCATTACATCGAACAGGAACTCGAATGGGAGCCCAGCGTCCACAAGCGGCAGATCGGGGTCATCGTCAAGAACGGCGCGGTCCATCTGGACGGCCACGTCGATAGCTTCTGGGAGAAGTGCGTGGCCGAGAGTACGGCTTGGCGCGTGGCCCACATCAAGAGCGTCGCCAACGATATTCGGGTGGAGTTGCCGTTCAGCCAACAGCGAGACGACGACGACCTCGCCCTGGCTGCCATGAGCCTGTTGGAAGCCAATTGCCTGGTGCCCGGAACCGTCGAAGTGCAGGTCGCCGCCGGCACGGTTACCCTCGTCGGCCACGTTGAGTGGCACCATCAGCAGGAGGCCGCCGCCCAAGCGCTGATGCCTTTGAAGGGCCTCCGTGGACTGCGCAACGACATTGCGGTTAAGCCGACGCTGGCCCTAAGCGAGAACAAGTCCCTGCTGGAGGAGGCCCTGAGGCGCAGCGCCCTGGTTGACTCCAATCGCATCAAGGTCCATATTGCACATGGCGTCATCAGCCTGCGCGGCACCGCCCGGACTCACGCCGAACGCGGCGCCGCGATGCATGCCGCCTGGAGCACGCCGGGGGCGGCCAAGGTGGACGATCACCTCACGATTGGTTAACGCGAGTATGGCGGCATGTTGTAATGGCATTTGGTACTCCTCACTCGCCGCCTGATGCTGGCCGCCGCTGCTAGCGGACTGGCTACTCCTCAAACAAAAGACTCCGCCACGGACTTTGCCGCTTTCGAAACTGACGTCCTCCGGCGAACCGACGCTGCCGTCGCCGCCTGGCTCGATCATCAAAACGTCGACCCCCAGTCGCACCACTATGGCGGATTCGCTGATGGCAATGGCTTCTACAATGGCGGCTCCGTTTCGAATACCTTCGAGATCCTGGTGCCTTGTTACCTGCACCCGCGTTCGCAGCACCACCGTAGCCAGCGCCTGATCGAGAGCATGAAGCTCTGCGAAGTCTTCCTTAAGAATCACACCAGCCCCGAAGGCAATATCGATCTTTGGATCACGAACTTTGCCTCGCCGCCCGACACGTCCTTCGCCGTCCACTCGGCCTGCCGCGCGATGTTACTCGCCCGGCAAAGCAACGCGCCGGAACTCGTGGCCCTCATCGATCCCTTCCTGAAACGCTCCACGCCGGCTTTGCTTACCGGCGGTATTCATACCCCTAACCACCGCTGGGAGATGTGCGCCGCGCTCGCTTCGCTGCACGAGCTGTACCCCCACCCCGCACTAGTCAAACGCATCGACCAGTGGCTCGCCGAAGGTATCGACATTGACTCCGATGACCAATACACGGAACGCAGCACCATCGTCTATAACTCAGTAGTCAATCAAGCGCTGACTCTTGTGGCGCTTAAACTGAACCGCCCCGAGTTACTCGAGCCCGTCCGGCGTAACATCAATACCGTGCTTTACCTGCTGCACGGCTCGCCGACTACTGGTTACGAAGCCGAAACCGGCATCTCCCGCCGGCAGGACGTCAACACGCGCGGCGGCCTGGCCCGCTACTGGCACCCCCTCGCCGTGCTTGCCCAACGCGACAACAACCCCGTCTACCGCACCCTCGCCCGTCACTACGCGCCTGACGCTGTCGGACTTACCCAGCTGATGCTCACGCCCGAGTTAGTCAAACTCGATGGCTCCGTCGCGCCGGTGCCCGATAACTACGAGAAATTATTCCCTCGCATGGGCGTCGCTCGCATTCGTCGTGGACTTACTTCGGCTACTATCTTCACTAAGGATAAGTCCAATTTCTTCTCGCTGCGCCGCGGCGATGCCGTCATCAACGCCGTGCGCTTCGCCACGGGTTTCTTTGGCAAAGGACAGTTTAGGCCCACCGCCTTCACCCGCCGCGATGGCGCCTATGTGTTAACCCAGCCGCTTGAGGGCCCCTACTACCAGCCCTTCACCCCCGGCCGCCGCATCGATATGACCTTTGACGAAACGCGGGAGCAACGTCCCAAATCCCAAATTTCGAAGCTGACCCAATCCGCCGAAATCCGGGAAACGCCCAGTGGATTCACGCTGCGCATCCAGGCCCAAGGAACGGTGGACGTCCCGCTCACGGTGGAGATCAATTGCCGCGATGACGCCACGCTCGACGGGGTGGACCGGGAATCGCCCGACGTCTATCGGCCCCACCCCGGCGCGGCGAAGGTCTCCATCAGCCGCGGGGGCCAAGCCATTCGCTTCGCGCCCCCCACCTTAGCGAACGCCCATCACTGGTACGACGTTCGCGGAGCGGAGCCCAAACTGCCGGGCCCCTCCATCTATCTCACGGGTCTAACGCCCTTCGACGTCACGCTCACTTTTGAGGTCAGTTAGCCCCACCGCGTGAAGGGCATCTGGCGGCGATGCTAGCGGTAGAACGGCATCCAGGTAATCCAGCGCGGACCGTAGTGCGGCTCGGGCTGACCTACTTCGAGCGCTCCCAAGTCGGGTGCCTTGCCCACAAAGCCATCATTGATCGTGGGCAGCACCACACCCGCGTCCACCGCTTTGCCGTTCGCCTGCAGCCGGAAATTCAAATCCATGGAGTGATAGACCTTGTAGCGTTGGGCGGGGTCGGGCGGCGTGAGGTTCTCGAAGATATCCAAATCGACTTCGATGCCGTGCGCCTCCTGGCCTATGGCCTTCTGGAATTCGGCTAGGGTGGCAAAGCTCTTCCAGTCGCCGGGCTGCGGCGCTTTGCCGTCCACTGGCGCGAGAAAATTGTACTGCTTACTCACATTGCGGTTGGGCCGATAGCCGTTATAGTCGCTGCTGTAGTTAGCCGTTCCATTGGCCCAGGTCATGACGCCCCGTTCGGTGCCTCGGCCAATAAATAAGTTATTGCGGAAATGAGTATTTGAGTAAGGGCCGCGCGCGGTCTGCTCGGTGATAAACGTGTTGTGATAGATCACCATGCCGGCCGGCGACGCACTGAACTTTAAGGCGTCGCCCGCCGGAACGTGATATAGCAAGTTACGGAAAAAATAGACCGGCCCACCGAACACCGGCTGGGAGCTGTAGCCGTTGTGAGCCGCGTTCACTCCCCGATTCTCAAAGACCCGGACGTTATGCGCGCCGCCGTCAGATTCAATGAAGTCATCGTTCGTCAGGTGAATGTCATTGCGGTAAATATCGATCGAGGAGGCGCGGCGCTCGGGGTCGGCGTCCGGCGGGCCGTAAGTGGAAATGCAGATAGCATCGTGAAAGTAGGCAATCGCATTGTGCGCGATAACGTGCCCGGGCCCATATATTTTGACCGCAAAAAAACTGCGTAACAGGTGCGAAGGATAGATTCCCGCGGCGCGCGAGCCGAGCTGGTTCCAACCGATGAGCCGCATTTGATCTTCGCGGCCTAGAAATAGATTGTCGGAAATAACAAAGTCGCGTGAGCCGGCGTTTTCCGTCCACACGCCGACGCCGATGTCTTCAAAGCGGCAGTTGCGCACCGTAAGGGCCACCGTGCCCAGCACTTCTTTCTCGCCGGCGAAGATGGCGACTTCGGTGTTGCGAAAGGTGAGCCCTTCGAAGATGTGGTGCTCACTGGCCATGACGTCGAATAGCTTATGATTGCCCGCGCCATCGAAGATCGCTTCGCCATCGCCCGCGCCTTTGATCGTGATCGGCTTCTCGGCGGTGCCCTTCAGCGACAGCGACCAGGTACCCGTAAACGGCGCACTCAGCGGGTCGACGTAGTTGAAGCGTTCGGGACGGTAAAGTCCGGCGTGTACCAGAATCGTGTCGCCGGGCTGGGCTTTCGTCATGCGGACGGCGGTCCAGTCGCCCCGGCCTTCGCCGTAATAGGCTGCCTTCAAGCCAATGTAGCTCGGCTCCTGGCGCGGACCCTCATGGTCCGCAGGATAGACGTGCAACATGCGGCCACCGGCGTAGGATTTGGGTTCCGCGCGGGTCGCCACGGTGACCTTCTGCTGAGCTTGGCCGGTGACTCCATCGGGGTCGCGGAGCGTGAACTCGCACTCGTAGCTGGTGGCCGGCTCGAGGTTGAGAATGCTGCCCGCAAAGCCGTGCGGCACGGTGTAAGTCATGCTCTCCCGCTCGCGGAAGACCCGCTCGCCGCCAATTCGCAGCAGCGGCAGCGCTGGACGCCACGCCGCCGTTCCCACCTTGCGGAAGCGGACTTCCACGGTCGCATTCCGGTTGGCGTCCCCCTCGATCAACCATTCAAAGCCCAGGTTCAGCAGCGTGGGGTGTTCGACATGAAAGCGGCCCGGTTGGGTCGGGTTTTGGGCAGTGAGACTGCCGACGGTGAGGAGAAATACGATCACGATACGCATGGTGGAAGCCCAATGATATTACAACGGCCTCCTTGATGCTCGGAGCTGCCGATGGCGGGGAGTCCACGTAGGTTGGCTGGTCCGCGTATGGCCGTCCGGGGGGCGATTCAGTTGAAAAAGATCAGAGAATTCAGGCCGGCGATCCGAAGAGAAGGATCGGCGGAAATCGTGTTTTTCGAGGTTCCGATGGGGCCGAAACGATTATGTTGAATGCGATACCGATCCAACATTTTGCGCTAAAACTTGTTTGTACGGTCCAATTCCCATGCTTGTAATGCGGGCTCGGCTCATCACCGGCCCTGGCGGCTGTTCGGGCTTTGACCGGAATGGCCACGTAGATCCAGCTGACGGACGATCTTAAACCACCAATCTAGGGAGAGGTCGATCTTACGTGGCCCGCCCGTCCCCGTCTCTTAAACGGGGCCGGACCTTCCGTCTTTCCAACATACAAGGGGGGGATCTCGCAGACTTTTCGCTAAGAACATATTCATGCGGTCAAAACACTGGTCTTGGAAAAGAAGTTACTTCACTTGGACGGGCTTTAAGGTCCAGGCTTGCAGACGACCCAGGTCGAGCAAAGCCGATCCGTCGAAGCCCTCGGGGTGAATCACCCAGTCAAAAGTCTTTTTGCCGTCGGTGGCGATGTGGCGTTCAAAGGCCAGTTGACCGGTGCGGAGGGGCACGGACGCGGCACCCTCATCGTGCGCCAGCATGCTGGCAAAGTCGCCGATAGAGAGCGTGAGGGAATCGACAAAGACATGGGACGGCAGACGGCCCGTTTGCTCGATGTGCGCGATCGCTTGGCGCTTGGCATAGTCGAACTTCCCGCGGCTTAGGGGGCCAGTTACGGTGGTGGCCACTCGTTCGGAGGGGCCATCCACGTAGCGCGGCGCAATGCCGAGCAGGGCGAGTAACAAGTCAGCCGCTGAGTGCGGGCCGCGCATGTCGATCGATTCGCGAAACTGCGCGCGGGCTTCGGCGGCTGTGGGATGGGTGACCGGACTGGCCAGCAAGCCAGGCAGATCGCGGGCGGTGACGAAGCGAATGCCGGGCGTTTTTTGCACGTGGCGGACGAAGTCCAGAAAGATGCGATAGGCCTGGGCGGTGGCTTCAGGCGTGCGGGCTTTCGGCTTCTGGTAATCCTCGGGCGCGGTGTAGCGGCCCTTACGGAAGTTGACGCCATCCCAAAACTCAGTGGTCACCCATTCGGTGGGGTGATAGTAGCTCTGGATGAAGCCCGGTCCGCGACGCTGACGAAGTTGGGCCACGGCCTCATCGAACTTCTTGATACCGTCGGCGAGATCTTGCGGCTGGTTCAGGTTGGCTCGGGGGGAGAACTGACGCAGGTTCAAGACATGCAACACGCCGCCGTACCAGAAAGGCTGCTGGTTGAGGCCCACTTGACTAGCCTCGTCCATGTAGGCGGGGATGCCCATCTTGCGCAGCGCCGGCAGGCTTTGCGGACCCCAGCTATTGCCAGGCTGGCCGTAACAACTGGGCGTCTTGCCAAAAATGCGGGCGACATCGCGCGCGCCGGGGCCCTCCCGCCGCTCAAACTCGGCCGCCCCTTCCAGCCAACCCAACGGGCGCAGGTAGACGGCCGGCGAAGGCGGGATGGAGTGATTGTTGGAGTGGTAGCCGATGTCGTGCTTGGCGAGGGCGTTGATTACGTCGCGACGACCTCGCTTTTCGAGCACGCGGGCCTTTTCGCCCACCACCTTGAAGGTGGCGCGGACGCCCAGCTTACCCAGTTCCTGCGCCAAGCGCAGGGCGGCATCGTCGGAGGAGGGTTCGATGTAGTCTTCCGTGTCGAACCAGAGTAAGTAGTAAATAGGCGCCGGGTTGGTTTGCGGGGGCGAGGCACCGAGGAGGACATCAAGGAGGAGCGTGAAGCTGGCCAACAACAGAGATCTCATGAGCCCTAGGATACGCCCAGACCTGCCCCGCAAAAAATCGGTATTGCTCGCGGCATTCGGCACCGATAAGAACCTCGATGCGCATCGCCACATGTGAAACTCAAATCCTCGAAAAACTAATCGATCTACCGCCTTTCTCACCCGTTCTGGTGAAGTTACTGGGCACGTTTGGGCAAGCGAATATTTCGTGCGCCGCCCTGGCAGCGCTGATTGAACAGGATCCCGTCTTGGCCGGCAGCGTATTGCGATTGGCAAACTCAGCTGTCTACTCGCAACGGCAAGCGGTCACGTCGATCACGGCGGCCATCAACATGATCGGGATCGACCGTTTGCGCAATGTCGTGACGGCACTCTCGGTGAGCCAAATGTGGAAGAAGTTACCGGCGGCCGATGGCTGGTCGACGGCGGACTTCAACGAACACGGTCTAGCCACCGCGATTCTGGCCGCGACGCTGGCCGACCACATGCCGAACGATTTTCCCGAAGGGGCATTTTTAGCCGGGCTGCTGCACGACGTAGGCAAGTTGCTGATCGTAATGGCCGTGCCCAATGACTATCACCAGATTACGCACCTCTATGAGGGGGAGGCGGGCAAGAAAACGTGGATCGAGTGCGAACGAGAGGTACTGGACACCGATCATGCCATTTTGTCGAGTTTGGCGCTGGAAGAGTGGAAGATCGCGGAACCGATTCGCCGCGCCGTCCGCTGGCATCATGACCCCGAGCGAAAGCAACTGAGCCAAATCGTGGGGCTGGCCAATAGCATCGCCAATGCGATAGGCTACTCCGTGCTTCCGTTGACCACGGTACTGGTAGAAACGCTTCCGGAAGACATTGTGGCGAAGATTCTGCGTCCAGAGTGTTCGGCGATTACGTCCCAAGCACTCCTCGAAAACTTCCGTAACGAAATGGATGTCATCCGTGGCGCGCCCCGCACGCTGCGCAATTAACAACTACTTTACGTTCTTAAACTGCGCTTCTGGCGCAATCCCTCCCGGTAGCGCTGGGCTAACTTAGCGGTGATCAGCGGCATGTCCCAATGGGACTCCACCTCAGCGCGGGCGCGGCGCGTCATTGTCCGCGACTCGGGCGTTTGCTTGAGTAACTCGAGAGCATGACGGGCGAACTCAGCAGGATCGTCGGCTAAGCGACAGAACTCGCCATCGCGCACGGCCAGGCCTTCGGCGCCAATGTAAGTGGAGACCGCGGGAATGCCGGCAGCAAAGGCTTCGAGTAACTTGACGCGTACGCCCGAGCCGGCCAGGATGGGGCAGATAAAGGTGCCATAGCGAGCTAAAGGCTCGCGGACATCATCGACGCGGCCACGGATGACGATGGGGTCCTGGTCTTCGGGGAAGTGGGGAAGGGCGTGGCGGTCCGGAGGGTCGGAGCCGACGATGATGAGTTTGGTTTGCGGGCGCTCGGCCAGAATGCGCCAGAAGACTTCGCGTAAAAACCAGAAGAGCGCCTCCTGATTGGGTTGATGCCGGAAACTGCCAATGAACAGGAGCGTGTCGGGCTCGCGGCCTTCCTCAGAGTAGCGATAACCCTGGCAGCGGATGCCCGCTCGCAAACCGGCGTCCAACTTACTGACGAGTTGTGGCGCAAAGCTGAGTAAGTAGTCGCGATTGGTCTCGGTGCAGACTTGGGCCTGGTCCACGCGGTTGAGCATTTGAAGCTCGAAACGCAGCGCTCGCAGATACTCGAAAATGGGGGCGATCTTGCCGAACCTACTGCCCGGTTGGCGTAATCCGCGGGCAATGGATTGGAAGTAGACATCGTGCTCAAAGACGGCGTTCAACAGGCGTCGATACTGGCCCGCGTACTGCCCCAGGTTGGTGTATTCGAGCTGCAAAACATCAATGCGCTGCGTGTAGATCTGACGGTGAATGAGCCATTCGAGATCGGGGCTCGAGAACTCGCGGACAGCGTGGGGCTCAATGGAGCCGAGTTGCCTCGGCTTACCTTCTAAGCGCACCAAGTGCTCCACCGAGGCGCAGATGGCGTGGAGCGGCTGATGGGCTACGGCCTCTTCCGGAGCGTCCAGTAGAGCGATGACGTGCAAACGGGTAAGCGGTGCCAGTTCGCGAATGGTCTGCGACATGAAGACCGCGCCGCCGTGAATGGGGGGCTCAATGGGATAGGGCGAGACAAAGAGTACGCCGGGTTTGTCGACTTCGGCGGGTAAGTCGGCAAAGCGATCGCGAAAGTAACCGCCGAGCGGACGGCGAAAGGCTTCGTCATCGGAGATTTCGCTATTAGATTTAGCCACCCATCGGGAGGCCAAGGCTGCGGGCAATTGCCAGACCGCGCGCGCCAAGCCGGCGAACGTTGCCCGTTCCGGCGAGTCGCCGAAGAACAGACTCAAAGCGCTGCCGCACCAGACATAGGCGAAGCTGGCGAGCAACTTGCGCCAATCAGCGATATTCTTCCAAACAAATAGAATGAAATTCTTCTTCAGTACGCCCTGAATATAGTCAGAGGAGAATTTCTTACCGATGGTGCCGCGATGCTCATGCCAGACGACACTGCGGGGTTCATAGTAGACCCACCAGCCGCGCTTCCAGGCCTGGTAACCCAGGTCGGTATCTTCCAGATAGAAGGGCCGCAGTAACTCGTCGAAGGAGCCCAACTCCAGAAACTTATGACGATCGAAGGCGCAGGAACCGCCACCGCCGTAGAAACAGGGCATGCGCTCTTGTAACTTGTCGTCCAGCCGATGACGGACCCGCAAGCCGCCATCGCCCCACCAGCCTTGAGTGAGGCCAGTCTCCTCACGTTTCTTCGAAGGGTCGGTGAAGAAGATCTGGCAGGAAACGGCAAAGACGC
>JAYVRS010000981.1:0-3436 GCA_043776185.1 Bryobacteraceae bacterium
TTGACGACGTTCAGGTTCACATTCGCCAGACCAGGTCCCGTGAAGGTGTTGCGGCCCAGGTTGCCCACTTGGCCAGGCGCGGGCAGCGGGAAGGCCGAGGCGGGGAAGAGACCTTTGATGAAGTCTCCCCGCGACGTAGCCAGGCTGTTGCCGAATGACGGGGTATTCGGCGCGTCCCAGTTGAAGCCATCCGCGTTGAAGTCACCCCGGGGGTACGGCGCCGTACTGACCACGGTAAAGGGTAAGCCACTTTGGAAGATGGCCACTGCGGCCAGTTGCCAACCGCCTACGATTTGCTTTCCGGCCCCATTCTTGAAAAGCGATGGGATCTCGTAGACACTATCGAAGGTGAGCCGGCGTGACACATTGAAGTCGGCCCGCGCATGCTGCGCCGCCGGATTTGACGCATCCATCACGTTTTGCCCGCCGCCGACGCCGTTGTCGTTGCTCGACGTCAGATCGGTCGCTTTGCCGAAGCTATAGATGCCCTTGGCCGAGAGGCCTTTGCCAAAGCGCTTACTGATCAGAAGGCTGCCGTAGTGGCCGTCCGAATAGCCGATGGTGCGCCCAAAAACGATGGGGCCGAAGAACGGATTCAAGCGGGTGAGACTGCCATTGTTCCGAATCAGATCGCCGGCAAAGCGATTGGCGTTGGTTTGCAGGTAGAGGTTATAGGCATGGTTGCCGAGGTAGTCCGCCTGCAGGATGATGGACCGCGTGAGCCGCTTGCTGATCGATAAATTCCAAACCTGCACCGTGGGTGGCTTGAGCTCGGGCGTAAAGCCCGAAATCTGAATCGGCGTCCCGCTCACGCCGCCAGCTGGGTTGGCCGTGAAATTCACGCCCGGTGGCAGCGGGAAGAGCAATCCATCGGGCGAACCCAGCGAGAAGGCCAACGTTTGGCCGTTGCGGACGTCGAACGAAGTGTTGGCGAAGGGAGGATTCACGCGGGCGGGGCCAGCATAAGAAAGGTTGCCGATGCGGTTGTAGTAGATACCCCAACCACCGCGCACCGCCAGGGATCCATCCGAGAAAACGTCCCAGCCAAAGCCGATCCGCGGCATTACACCCTGCGGCCGGTTGGTGGTGGCCAGACCATTCCCCGTCACCCGGACCTTACCATTCCGTATCTGCTCATTGAAGTCGGCCCCCGCGCCAGGAGCGAAGAAACTGCCGGGCGTACCCCCGCGATCCATCTGCGCGGTGTTGAGGTAATTTTCGTAGCGCAGCCCCAGGTTGATGGTCAAGTTCCGCTTCACCTTCCAGTCATCCTGCGCGAAGAGGCCCAAGTAGGTCATGTGAACCCGCGTGTAGATGTTCTGGCCACGTTGGCCAGTGCGGATGTCCACCACGGGGCCGGTTTGGGTGAGCGGCAGATCCTGGGCAAAGTCGAGCACGTTGCCGAAACTGAAGGTGGGCCGGGCATAACTGGGCTGGAAGTTGTCGAGGTCATGCTGGCGGTCCACGTCGACGCCGAATTTAAACGTGTGGTTCGAACGAATCCACGAGACCACGTCGTGCCAGTTGTAGTTCACGTGGGCCCAGTTAATCTGCGACTGGCTGAAGCCCTGCATCCCCACCACGCTCACACTCGGCAACTCCGGGTTGGTGGTCGGCGGCGTGCCGCCGTCCACGCGCGCCAAAGTCATGGAGGCTTCATTCAACAGGTTGCTGGTGATACTACGGGTCCAGTTCACCTTGCCATACATGCCGTAGTTGGGTTGCGTGATGCGCTGCAACGGACGAGGGTTAGCCGATTGCGCCTTCGAGAAATAGTTGAAGTAATTGAAAAAGACCCGGTCTTTGTATTGGCGGAAGTATTGGTCCAAACGCGTATTCCACTGGCCGGCCGGGCGGGAAAGCGACTGGTTGATAAAGCTGGTGCCCAGAATCGGTAGGTCCAAGGGCAGGGTGGCCGGAATTGGATTCCGCGCCGAGGCCTGCAAAGTACGCGCGGTGACGAAGCCCGAGACCGGAGCCGAACCGATCGGCGCGACGGACAGAATGCGCGTCGAAATGTTATTCGGATAAAACTGCTTCAGGTAACTGACGAACTCTGGAGTCTCGGCGGCTACGACATCGGTTTGGGACGCCGATGAACTCAGACGATAGAAGGAGCCAAACAGAAAGGTCCGGTCCTTGATGACCGGTCCGCCGAGCGTTCCGCCATACTCGTTACGGCGAAAGACCGGAATCTTCGTGGTGCTTTGAAACACCGTCCGGCTGGTGAGGGCGTTGTTGGTATGGAACTCCGACAAGGTGCCGTGCACTTGGTTGCTACCCGATTTCGTGTAGACCTCAATCAAGGCCCCGCTGTTGTGTCCGCGTTCCGCATTAAAAGCCGCCGCCGCAATGCGCACCTCCTGTACCGTATCGGGCTGCGGCGTGAGATTCGCAATGCCATCCCGCGAGTTGCCGTTCACGCTCGAACCATCCACCTGGTATTCGTTGTTCTCCTGCCGCTGTCCGGCCGAATTGATCTGGAAGCCAGGTTCGGTCTGGAAGCTATCCTGGCTGGCGGACCCCGATCCCGTGGCCCCGCCAAACAGGCGTCCCGCACCGGTAACGCCTGGGGCCAGGAAGGCGACACCGCCATAGATGTTGCGGCCCTGCATCGGCGCCATCTCGATCGTCCGCTGGGCCACGCTGCTCGCCACGGCGCTCTTGCCGATTTCGATCGCCTCAGCCACCGCCGTCACTTCCACCTCGGTCTTTTGTTCACCCACCTGCAGCACCGGGTAAATGGTCCGCAACTGACTGCCATCGAGTTGGATGCTCGCCTGCGCCCAGGGCTGGAAGCCGCCTTGCTTCACCTGCACCCGGTAAAGCCCCGGCGAAAGGTCGGGCACGCGAAAGTAGCCGCTCGCGTTGGCCGTCGCTTCCTTCGTCACCTGCGTGGCCTCTTTGGTCACCAGCACCTTAGCCCCCGCAATCGCCGCTCCAGACTGATCAGCCACGGTGCCTTCGATGCCGCTGTTGTATTGGGCGCTGGCCCAGGTCGCCAGGACCAGAAATAGAGCGATCAACTTGGTTCGAACCATTTGCTTACAAACCCCCTTATCAGACGATTCGAATGAACCGTTTCTATGGCACTCTATCACTGTGGCAAATTGGTGTCAATGGTAATTTTGTCTATATTTATCAACATAATACAAATCTTTTTCGCGCCGCGACGCCTCGATTCGCCCAATCGAATCGACCACGCGATCATTTTTTGGTGAACCGGTTCATTTGCTATCGCGGTCTCCGGGCACGCCAGCCGCACCAGTCGTAACGGCTTCCTGTGTCTCCCGCGTGGAGTCTTCGCCGCCTCTATGGCGACCCGGCTAGCGATTCAACGTGGCAACTCAACCCCAAGGGGCTCGCCCGGCAAGTCATCCCGCCGCCAGTGCCACCCGTCGAAAAGTCGATTCTCGAATGCGCAGTTCCGGGCGTA
>JAYVRS010000982.1:0-3436 GCA_043776185.1 Bryobacteraceae bacterium
GGCTGGCAAGTTGTCGTCGGCGGCGCCGCCGGCAAGAGCGTTCGCAAGGCGGACTTACTCATCACGGTGACCACCACGGAAGACGCGCTCCGCGCGGCCAAAATCTTCTTCCAGTACTATCGCGAAAATGCAATCTATCTTGAGCGCACTTACGATTTTGTGGAGCGCTTCGGCATCGAGAAGATCCGCAAAGAAACAGTCTACGCGCAACCTGCCGCGCAGGAATTGCTTCTCGAACGGCTGGCCAAGGCTAAAGCTATTTCGAAAGATCCGTGGCTCGAAGGCGCCAATCCGGTTAACCCCACGCAGTTTGTGCAAATTCAACCTATGGAGACGGTGCTTGCATGAACTGGACCAAGATCACTAACACTAGCGACATTCCTTTACGCGAAGGACGCGCCGTAAATTTGGGCGGCGAGGAAATTGCCATCTTCAATCTGGGGGACCGCTTCCTGGCAATTCAGAACCGCTGTCCTCACGGCCAAGGTCCGCTGGCCGACGGCATTATCTCGGGCAACACGGTGGTCTGCCCCCTGCATCAATGGAAGACTTGTCTGGAAACGGGCCAAGTGCAAAGGCCCAGAGACACGGGCCATTGTGTCAAGACTTTCGAAACCAAAGTAGAAAACAACCTCATCTTTATCCGAAATCACAGTAACATGACGGCCCCGCTGTGTCCCACACCCGAATTGGAGTTAGCCAAATGATCAACCCCAAAGCCACTAGTATCAACCTTCTCGATTTCAAGACCCCCGCCATGCGAACGTTCCACATGACGTGGTGGGCATTCTTTGCCTGCTTTACGGCATGGTTCGCAGTGGCACCGATGATGGCCGTAATTCGCGAGGATCTGCATCTCACCAAAGATCAAATCGGCAACACGATTATTGCTTCAGTGGCCATCACCGTCATCGCCCGCCTCATCACTGGCTGGCTGCTGGACCGCATTGGTCCCCGCATCACTTACACCTTTCTACTGATCCTGGGCTCACTTCCGGTGATGGGGATCGGCCTGGCGCACAGTTACGAGTCTTTCCTGCTCTTTCGCTTGGCTATCGGAGCCATTGGTGCCTCCTTCGTCATCACTCAGTACCACACGACCGCGATGTTTGCCCCCAATGTCGTAGGCACGGCCAATGCCGTTACCGCAGGATGGGGAAACTTGGGCGGAGGCGTCGCACAGCTCGGCATGCCCATGATCCTCGGAGTCTTCGTCGGATTCGGCTTCGATCAATTCGTTGCCTGGCGTCTGGCGATGATCGTCCCCGGAGCCATAATGTTGGTTACCGGATTTGCTTACTATTTTCTGACGCAAGATACCCCGGACGGCAAGCCCGTAGTGCGTAAGAAGTCCGCGTCCGGCGCGTTCCGTGAAGCTGCGGCCGACCCTCGTGTCTGGCTCCTCTTCGTCCTTTATGGCGCCTCCTTCGGCATCGAAATCACGGTCGACAACGTCGCCGCCCTTTACTTCAAAGATCACTTCAAACTGAGCCTCGGTCTGGCCGGCTTCCTCGCTGGGCTTACCGGCATGATGAATATCTTCGCTAGAGCACTCGGCGGCTACCTGGGCGACCGTTGGGGCCGCCGCTGGGGACTCCCCGGCCGCGCCCGCCTCCTGGGCCTGCTGGTCTTCACCGAAGGCATCGCCCTAGTCTGCTTCTCAATGTTCGATGCAGTAACTCCGGCCGTCATCTCTTTCGTCATCTTTGGACTTCTGGTTTGTATGGCCTGCGGAGCTACTTATGCCATCACGCCATTTCTGAACCCCCAAGCCATGGGTGCCGTAGCCGGTATCGTCGGAGCGGGCGGCAATGTCGGCGCGGTCCTCGCCGGCTTGCTCTTCAAAACGGAAAGTATTTCCGCCCCTCAGGCGTTTCTCATGCTCGGTGCCATAGTAACTCTGTCCGCTCCCTTGACGCTCCTGCTCCGCTTCCCTGTCCTCGTCCAAGCAAAGCACCACTGTCCCGTGCGTCAGAAAAGCGAAGTCGCCTTGTCCGTCTAGGCCGCTCTGCAAAGCGGCATCGTTATTGGTTGTACCGCAAAGATGCTCCCATGTTAGAGCCAAATCTTATGCGCTGACCGGCAATGTCGCCGAAGTGTTAAGCGCGATCAAATGTAAGAGTAATACGCCGTCCGCGTCGAACGGTTTCTGAAGATACCTTAGGAGATCAAAGACCATGACTACTCGACGCAGTATATTACAGACCCTTCTGGCCGGTTTACCTGCCGGATACGCCGGTGCGGTCTACGCCTCCGACGCCCCTGAAGCGGTCAATATGAATTTTGGCATCATCGCCCTTACCGATTGCGCCTCCATTGTAATGGCCCATGAACTGGGCTTCTTTAAGAAATTCGGCATTAACTCCACCATCTCGAAGGAAGCCAGCTGGGCCGTAATTCGCGATAAACTGGCGCTGGGCGAAAACCACGCTTCGCATATGCTGCTGGGTATGCCGTTCGCCTCCACCATGGGCCTGCTGGGTTCGCCCAAGAAGCCGGTCATCGCGCCCTGGGTATTGAATCGCAATGGGCAGGCCATCACGCTAAGTAACAAATTCAAGGGCGTCAAGACGGCCAGCGACCTAAAGTCCCACGTCGACAAAGCCAAAGCTGAAGGAACGCAACTTACTTTCGCCATGACTTTCCCGCCCGGGACACACGCCATGTGGCTGCGTTATTGGTTAGCGAGCGGTGGCATTAACCCTGATAAGGACGTTAATCTCATCACCATCCCGCCACCCCAGATGATCGCCAACATGAAGGTAGAAAAGATGGATGGCTTCTGCGTGGGGGAACCGTGGAATGCCCGGGCCATCAGCGATGGCATCGGGTTTACCGTAACTTCAACGCAGAAGATCTGGCCGGATCATCCCGAAAAAGTCTGCGCGTTTACCGAGGAGTTCGCCGCCAAGAATCCCAAGAGTGTCAAAGCGGTGTTGAAAGCCTTGCATCTCGCAAGCCAGCACATCGACACGATGGCGAATCGCCCTGCCGTTGCCGAGGTAATCAGCCGCCCATCCTATATCAACTGCCCGAAAGAGATCATTCTGGGCCGGCTGCAAGGCAAGTACGAATACGGCGATGGGCGGCAGGAGCAGGATCCGAATTACATGATCTTCTCGCAAAGAAATTGTAACTACCCGCAGAAGGGTTACGGTCTCTGGTGGCTCAGCCAATTCAAACGCTGGGGCATGGTGAAGGGCGCGGTCGCTTATCAGCCCACCGTGAATCAGGTACTGCGCAGCGACATCCACGCCGAAGCCATGAAGGAAATGGGAGTGAAGACGGTCGCGGCGGATATGATGCCGGTGAAGCTGGGCGACGCGACCTTTGATCCCAAGAATCCGGACGCCTACGCCATGGGCTTTCCGGTAAAGAATGTGAGCTAGCCGAGATGAAGAGCTGGACCATCAACTTACTTCTATCGTTAGTCGGC
>JAYVRS010000983.1:0-3435 GCA_043776185.1 Bryobacteraceae bacterium
ATTCGGAAGGGCTCGGATATTGTTTTGGAGATTCACTTTACGGCGAACGGCAAGGCCGTGGTGGACCATTCGGAGTTAGGCATCTATTTCGCAAAAAAGCCGCCGGAGGAGCGCTTGGTGACGATTACACCGGCCGATTCAAAGTTGGCGATTCCGCCTGGGGACCCTAACTATCGCAGCTTCGTTTGGGCGGAGTTAACGTCCGAGGCTAAGTTGATTTCGTTACAGCCGCACATGCATTTGCGAGGCAAGGCTTACCGGATTGAAGCGGTATTTCCGGACGGACGGCGCGACGTGTTAATCGAAGTGCCGCGTTACGACTTTAATTGGCAAACTACTTACTTCTTGAAGGAGCCGATGACGCTGGCCAAGGGCACTAAGTTGGAATGTACGGGATGGTTCGATAACTCGGCAAACAATGCGGCGAATCCGGACCCGAGTAAGACGATCGCGTGGGGCGACCAGAGTTGGGAAGAGATGAATGTCGGTTTTATGGAGATCGCGTTTGACCGGCGAGGCAATGGCGACATCGTTAAGCTAAGCGATACCACGAAGCCCGCGCCAGGGAAGGCCGTCGCCGACCCTGGACGGTAGGGTAGGGACGGTGAAAAAATCCGGACGTTGGATCCCCTCCGTTACCGTCGGGGTTCGTAAGTGGCTGATAACGAACCCCGACCGTGGTAATCGTTACTGAATTGTGAAGGGCCACGCGGCAGACACCGCGCCAGCGATGCCGTTGCGAACCGAGATGGTGTAAGCGCCGGGCAGGCTGAGCGTGGCATCGGTGGCCACCGCCGTGGCGGTTCGGGAATTGGGGGTGAGAACGCAGGACGCTGGGCAGCCAGGTCCGTTGATGACCAACTGGGCCGTCGCTGCGTCAAAGCCGGAGCCTTCCAGTCTGATTGAGAAGACTTGATTGGCGCGCGGGGCTGATGGGAGGAATTGGATAGCCGTCGTCACGAGGGCGAACTTCGGAAACGGAGTGAGGATCGGTGACGGACCCGGGGTGGGGGTCGGGGTTGGTACGGGGACTGGAGTCGGCACGGGGATTGGCGTCGGCACCGGGATGGGGGTCGGCACGGGGACTGGCGTCGGCACCGGGATCGGCGTCGGCACCGGGACCGGAGTGGGCACCGGGATTGGCGTCGGCACGGGGATCGGAGTCGGCACTGGGATTGGCGTAGGCACCGGGATTGGCGTCGGCACGGGGATTGGCGTGGGCACGGGGATTGGCGTGGGCACCGGGATTGGCGTCGGCACTGGGACTGGCGTCGGCACGGGGATTGGCGTCGGCACGGGGACTGGAGTCGGGACCGGGGTCGGGACCGGGACCGGGGTCGGAACGGGGATTGGAGTGGGCACCGGGATCGGAGTGGGCACCGGGACCGGAGTCGGAACGGGGACTGGACCCGGGATTGGAGTGGGGGCCGAGGGTTGCACGGTAACTGTCGCCAGGGAGAAGCGAGCGGCGTCGGCGATGCTGGTGGCGGTGATGGTGATCAGCGTCAACCCGGGGACGGTGGGCGGTGCCGTGTAGAGTCCGGTTGAGCTGATGCTGCCGGCGGTCGCCGTCCAAGCGACGGGGATATTGGCCGTGAATTGTAGCGTCTGGCCAGGTGCGAGCGTGGCTCCGACGGGTTGGAGGTTGATCGGGTTCACCGGCACAACCGTGGCCGGATCGGAGGCCGTGTTGTTACCGGTATTGGTTTCGCCGCCGCCAGCGACGACGACGAAATTCGTGACGTTGGCCGGGGCATTGCTCGCTACATTCACCCTGATGGTGATGGACGGATAGCTGAGGCCGACGGCGAGCGCGTCACTGCGAGTGCAAGGTCCAGAGGGCTGCGCGCAACTCCAGCCGGCGCCGCCGATGCTGGTGGCCGTCAGCCCAATGGGCAACGACTCGGTGACCGTGACCGTTCCACTGGTGGGGGCCGCTCCATTATTGAGGACCGTAATCGTATAAGGGACCTCCGTTTGTCCCTGGGTCAAGTTTCCAGAGTGGAACTTGGCAATGAGGAGGTCGGGCACGGACGAGGAGGCTGACGAAGCCGTTCCCCAGATACGCAGGGTGAGGGAATTCAATACGCCGACATCGAGGTTAGCCAAATCGGCGACCTTGACGGTCCAGGTGCCGACGCTACTCTCGCCCCAATGACGCACGGAAGTGAAGGTCCAATTCGTAAAGTTGTCGTTGGAATCGAGACGACGCCTCTGGATCATGCTTTGCATGCCTGAGGGAGCCGTGATCAAAAAAGTGAGGTCACCCCGGTAGGTGTGAGTGATATCCACGGTAAGTTCCACGGTTTCCACTCGCAAGTTCTGAAGACTGCCGAGGTTAAAAGAAGTGGTGACCCCGGTGGGGTTGTTGTCGGGGATGGACACATTTAAGTTTTGGGTGGAAGAAATTGACGTCTGCGCGGGGAGGTTGATCCAGGTGGCGGCCATGGCCACGGCATTCGAGACGTTGAGTCGCCCGGCACCAAAGGCGTGGCTGAATTGCATGCCGCCACCATTGGTGGCGAAGAAATCGTCGCCGGTAAGAGTAAGATTGGCGCGGCTGGCGGAGCGCATCAGAATTTCTTTGACGTCGCGATAGCCGAGATTGGGATTGGCCTCGATGACGAGCGCCGCCGCCCCGGCGACGATGGGCGTCGCGCCGGATGTTCCACCGAAAGTGGTCGTATAGTCGCTGGGATCGTAGCCTGCGGAACCGGTGAGATCGGTGGTCGTCAAACTTAGGGTGCCGCCGCTCGAGGGAGCCACGACGGCGAGGTTGGCACCGGACTCGCTGTACCAAGCCTGCTCACCGGAGTTGGTGGTGGCTCCTACGCCAATCACGAAGCGCGAGTTGGGATAGCCGTCGTAGTTAGAGTCGTCGCCGACATCGCGTCCATTGCCGCCGGCGAAGACGAAGACCACGCCGCGCCCACCACGGCCATTGGTGACAGCGTTTTGCAGGCCGGCGATGGAGAGCGGGCCCGGTCCACCGAGGATGGTGCCGTTGTCACCGGTTCCCCAACTGTTTGAACTCACGTCGGTTAAGAGGGGCTTCCAGGTGAAGGCCTGTTGGGTTTCAAAGTCACTGAAGGGGCCGGCGATCAGACGGACGCCAAGGAGCTTGGCCATGAAGGCGACTCCCGTAACACCCACGCTGTTGTTTCCGCGCGCCCCGGCTAGGCCCGCCGCCGCGGTTCCGTGATTGTCGCCGGGGCCAGGAGTGGGATCGTTATCGCCGCCGTTGAAGTCGCGGTTATTGCCTGAGGCGACGGAATAGGTATTCGCCAGTAAGTCCGGATGGGACAGTTGCAAGCCATCATCGAGCACGGCGATATGGCGACCTGTGCCTTGCCGGGTGTCCCACGCCGTGGTGACGTTGATTCCGTAGAGTGGGCTATTCAGATGCCATTGGTTGGCAAATTGGGGATCGTTGGG
>JAYVRS010000984.1:0-3428 GCA_043776185.1 Bryobacteraceae bacterium
CGACCGGTTGGAGTACTTACTGCGGACGAAGAAGCTGCGGATCGCGGTGGCGCCGTGGACGGAGCCGTTTATTCGGGAGTTGACGATGATGAAACGGGAGTTACAGCCGTCGGGATATGTGACTTACTCGTCGCCTATTCACGACGATATGGTGATGGCGGTGGCGATGGCGGTTTGGTGGGCTTGGAAGGAGCATGAGCGTTACTTGGAGGTTGAGGGTCCGGTGGCGATTGTTAGTGGGGCGGGGGTGTTGGAGGCTTTGCCGGTGCATCCGCTGTGCCGGTCAGGTCCAGGTCAAGTAATGACGGAACTGGGCGGGCGGTTTCGGTGAGAGGCGTGGCGGCGATCCGTGGTCGTTTGAATGACTGCGGGTGCCTGGCGAACCCTCCTATGTGTTCAGATTAGCCGCCATCACCCGGAACCGCGCCGACGTCAGGCGCGGCATAGCGGGAAACGTAAGCTTCAAGTGCGGTTGCGACAGCTGCCGTCGGGTCCGGCGAAAAACCGGCGCAGGCCGAGGAGCTTCCCGTGGAGATCGCGCGTCAGGCGGGGGCTTGAGGCGGGTTGCCGGACGGTGGGCGGGCGGATATCCCCACCCCTTGCCGACGGCCCTTGAGAGGCCGCAACTTGCTGTAATATTGAGGAGTTGTGGTCATGAGAGATGAGGTTCGGGGTAAGAGGGTCTTTGACGCCGATCTCTCTCTATCTAGGGTCGGCATTCTTGCGGAGCTGTCGTAATTTAGAATCTGGGATCGTGGAAATGGGAAGGTTCGCAGTCGATGCCTAAAAAAAGCCGCCGTCGTTGGCGAAACTACCTAATCGGTGAGAGTGGAGATTTGACAGGTCGATCGTCGGCTGGCAAGAAGGCGATGTTGTTTGTCCTCGTGGCGACGTTCCTCATCGCGCTCGAAACGTTTGTCAATATCTGTGGGGCTGTACTCGGCAGCATGGCCGGCGTTCATTGGACCTGGGCCGCCCCTGTTTCCCTGCTCGTCCTACTGATTGTTCTCTTTGCTCTAAGCCGGTTTGTAGCATGGCACAGCGGCGGAGCGCTGGTGGTTAACCCGCAGCCTCATCCGGGATGTAAAGCGCTCATTGTATTCCTCAGTCCGCCTGACGCGGCTTTTGGGTCGTCAATCATCGAGCGATCTTATCTAGATTGTCAGGACTCAATAACCAGTGCCGACGATATGCGAAAGGTTTATGAGCGATCCCCGTGGCGTCAGCCCCTACTGGCGATCTACGCGCATCTAACTCGGTTATCGAGTGGTCGATTAAGCCATATCGTTGTTATTCCTTCGCGGGACCACCCCGAGTATGAAAAAACGCTGAAAGATTTGTACGAGACTCACCACATATTGCCTTCGCAAACGGACGCTTCCGCCAAGTTGGCCGAAGCCGCGCCACAGGAGACCGCTCAACTGCGGTTGCGTCGTGGAACGGTGCGAACTGTCGGCGCATTCCGCGAAACCCTACTCCTGCTGGGTACAAAGTTAGGGGTATCCCTCGACGTAGTTCGCGGCACGAATATCAATCCTCGCTGGCAGGATGGCGTTGACTTTGAAAGTGCCTCGGAATTGGCTGCGATCCTTCAGGACGGGTTTCGATATTTGGAGGAGGAGGCTAGCATTGCCCCGCGGGACGTGCTCGTCGATATAACGAGCGGCAACGCGCTTTGTTCAGCCGTAGGTGCCGCTATCGCGATTGATCAGAACCGGCGGTTTCAATGGGTCAGCGTAGCTACCGACAAGGTTATACCTTATGAGATCGAATATGTGCGTCCGGAAGACTAATCCGAGGGCGCCGGTAAACCCAACGGAGAAGGTATGTCTGATGGAGCAGGTCTTGAATTCATGCGTTCGAACTGGGTATAAGGTGGCCGGGGCTAAAGACAGAGCTGTGCGAGATTGAGACAACGTACGCGTCCAATTTGGGGTCGAAACACGCGATGTACTGATACAGATGACCTACGCAGTGAGCCAAAGCCATTGCTGCTGGGATGCTCACAGCTCCTGTGAAATGTAACCCGACGCCACCTCGCAGCCGCAGGGCTTGGATAGCCGCGATGGCATCTGGCACGACAAGGTTATTGTGGGCTGGGTGGCCGAAGCCGATTTCAACCGTCACCACGTTACCCTGTTCGGCAGCCACGCGTGCCCAGTAGCTACTCATTTCACCCACGCCATCCTACCGTAGCCCGCGCGCGTCTTACTTCCGACGCCCCAGTGGATGAGCGCTTCAGCCAGAAGGCGAATGCCAAGATCGATCCACGCGGTTTCCCGGCCACCTGAAGGCGAACAACCAATGGCGAAGAGAAACTGGCCTTCCACGGAGAGAAAGGGAATCGGCACGGGGTTTTGTTGACCAGTGGGCGGTGTTGAGCCGGTGCTGGAGTAGTAGTCCGTGAAGTGAGGCGTCATGACGTCAAGGCAGAGCGGCGAGGCGTGGTTTGCTGGGGGAACCAACCAGGCATCTTCAAAGGTGAGAAGTCCGCTCTCGGAATGGTGACCAAACATCACCCGGTACGCGTCGCCTAAGGGGAGGAAGGCGGGATCGGCATTCCCCCAAACTTCACCGCAATAATGGGCGCAGAGGCCCTTGATGCCGCTGCCCGGAATGACGGGGATTCCGTAGGAATGCTGAAGCCGGATGCCGTTTTCGAGTACTCCTTTGTCTCCCATTCCAACGATGACGCGCCCCTTGGTACGAAAGCGCTCAGACCGGTGAGCGGATAGTGATAACTGCCAGCGCTCGAAGGCTAGACGGTACAAGGGAAGGGCGCGTTTGCTAGCTTCGATGGCCTCATGAAGTAGTCCCGCGCGATCCTCTTTCGTTCTTTCGCGAAGATAGCTATCGAGCAAGAGGCCAGCGTGGGCGGCTTGTGAGGTGCTTACCAAATTCAAGACATCGCGTCGACAACTCATGCTGGTTGGTCCTCCTCCTCGTTGAGCAAAGCTTCGGCATACCGCTTGAACCAAGTGGCGCATTGGAGGGCATCACGCGAGAGCCACTGGTATTGGACGAACGGAGCGTTTCGGCTGTCGATGGCCAACTGGTCGAGGGTGCGCTCGTTTGGAGGGCGCGAAAGTAGAACCGTTTGGGCGAAGCCTTGAAGAAATTCGCGGAACGCCCATTGGTCGTCTTTGGGGTTCTGCTCGTGGGCATTGGCGGAGTTTGCCTGATAGAAAGCAAGGGCTTGGCAGAGGCCGGCGCGATGAATCAGAGCGGGCATCTGGCGGCAACGGGTGCTAAATTTTTTACGGCGTGCGGGGTTGGCCGATTGTACCCTTGATACGGCGGCGAAGGCTGCCTGGGCGCGGAGTTGATCTCGATTCTGCATGCTAATCTCCCTGCTACACGAAAATTGCGCGGACACGGCCTTTGCCGACGGTAGCCTTGCCGCCGATCTGCAAGTTTTTCTCACCCTG
>JAYVRS010000985.1:0-3427 GCA_043776185.1 Bryobacteraceae bacterium
CTGAATGGCCGCAACTTCATCCAGTTGGCGCAGTTGATTCCTGGCGCGCAGGCCGGTACGCCGGGTTCGATCACGGTACGGCGCGGGCGCGGATCGATCGGGCAACAGGACAGTTCTTTCGGCAGCACCGGATTTTCGGCGAATGGTTCGCGCGACACGGCCAATCGGTTCTTCCTGGATGGCATTGAAGTGATGGACTATGACGCGATGACGTATTCGTTTTCGCCTTCGGTGGACTCGCTGGCCGAGTTCAAGGTGGAGACGGCGAATTACTCTGCCGAGTCCGGCGGTGCGCCGGGTGGCCATGTGAACATGCTCACCAAGCGGGGCGGAAATGTGTTCCATGGCACCCTGTGGGAGTTCAACCGTAACGATGCTTTGACGCAAACTTACGACGCGATCGGCAAGCAATCGCTGGGCAGTCCGCGGCTGAATCGCAACCAATTTGGGGCCAACATCGGCGGCGCGGTGCGCATTCCGAAGCTGTATAACGGCAAGGATAAGACCTTTTTCTTCTTCAACTGGGAGCGCGGACGCAATTTGCAAGGCGCGGTGGCCGGCCTGCGCCGCGTGCCGGACCTCAGCTTTCGCAACGGCGACTTCAGCAAGCTGGTGAATGCGCGCACTGGGGCACCCATCGTTTTGCGTGACCCGCAAAACGTACCCATCGCGAACAACATCATCCCGAGGAGCGCGCTCAGTCCGCAGTCGCTCGCGTTTCTCCCTTTTACCCCCAATCCCAATACCTCGGTGGGCACGTTCAACTACATCAACAACCCGGTGGCGGCCATTTCGAAACAAGACAACTATAACGCCCGCATCGACCATCAGTTCTCCGCCCGTGACTCGATCTTCGGACGCTTCGTCTTCAACGATACCTTCGAAGCTGGCGTGCCCTACTGGGGTTTTGATCAACGCGATAACCTCGGCCGCACCAAGAATCTTTCCCTCGGCTACACGCGGACCGTTTCGACGGCGATCGTGAACGAGTTGCGCGGCGGTTACCACAACTTCTACGAGAATGAAACCTTTGGTACCACGAACAACTCAGCTTTCGATATCGCCAACAAGATGGGCCTGCCGCTCGTCTCGAAGGACCCCAAGTTCTTCGGCTCCCCAGTGGTAAACATCAGCGGCGACGATGGCGGCTTCAACACCTTCGGCCTGCAACGGACCATCGGTCCGCGGGAACGCTCGAACGGCATCTACCAGTTGGTGGACAACTTGTCCTGGGCTCGCGGCAAGCACTTCATCAAGATGGGTGCCGACGTCGCCCGACGCAGCGTCACCTTCAATCAGGCCCGTGACCCCCGGGGCACCTTCAGCTTCGATGGCACGTACACCGGCAGCGCCCTGGCCGATTTCATGCTCGGCTATGTGCGTTCCGCCAGCCTCAATCCCGCCGTCACCGTCACTGACCTGGCCAACTTCTGGCAGGCCTACTATTTTAACGATGACTGGAAGGTCTCCTCGCGCCTCACCATCAACTACGGGATGCGCTACGACTATTTCGGCAAGATGGTGCAGAGCGATGACAAGTTTGTCAACATCGAGCAGAACGGCTTGCAGCCCGCTGGCTTCGTCACTCCGCAAAATTCGCGCTACGGCCGCGGCTTGCTGCAGCCCGACAAGAACAACCTCAGCCCCCGCATCGGCTTCGCCTACCAGCCGGCGTTGGTCAAGGATGCGGTGGTCCGCGGTGGTTACGGCATTTACTACACGCCGCAAATTTCGAATGCGATTTTCGCCATGGCTGAGGGCCAGCAAGCTACGGCCGGCGCCAACGTCGTCGGCAACATCGTCGGCGCGCCGAACCTCTTCTTTTCCAACCCGTTTGCCGGCGCGGCCACCACGGGCGTCTTCAACTTTGCGGTCTCCAATGACCAGAACATGCGCGACTCTTACATCCAACAATGGAACCTCAATCTGCAGAAGAAACTCTGGGGCGGTTTCGTGGTGGATGCCGGTTATGTCGGCAGCAAAGGGACTCGTCTCGTCGCCACGCTGGGGGATATCAACCGGCCCGTCAACGTCCTCGACCCTCGCGTCCCGGGCACGCCTTCGCTCAATTCCCGCCGTCCGAATCAGCTCTTCCAGCGTGCCGTCACTGGCGACAAAGCGATCGGCAACTCCATCTATCATGCGCTGCAAGTGAAAGTGGAGCGCCGCATGGCCACGGGCATCACCGTACTTTCCGCCTTTACCTGGGCGAAAGCCTTCACCGGCCCCACCGATATCGGTGGCCAAGTGGGGGGCGGCAACTACATCGGCAGCGTTCAGAACCTGTATAACCTGCAAGGCGAACGCGCCATCGCCGGCTTCGACCAGAAGATCCGCTCGGTCAATACGGTTATCTACGAACTGCCCTTCATGAAGAGATCCAAGGGTCCCGTGGCCTACTTCGTAAAAGGCTGGCAGGTCTCCACCATCATCACCGCTCAAACCGGATTTGGCGCGCCGATCGGATATGGCGTGGACACCACCGGCACGGGCGTAGGTTCGCGGCCTGACGTCGTCGACGGGCAGAACGGTAACCTCTCCGGTTCCGATCGCACATTCAAGCGCTGGATCAACACGAGTGCCTTCACCATCAACGACCGCAACAGCGGCACGCCCTTCTTCGGACGCTTCGGAACCGCGCCGCGCACCAACGCCGTGCGCCTCCCCGGACTCGTCAACGCCGACTTCTCCGCCAACAAGCGTTTCTCCGCGGGCGAGCGTCGGTTCTTTGAATTCCGCACCGAGATCTTCAATCTCTTCAACCACTACAACCCCGATGTGGCCACGGTCGACCTGAACATTCGTTCCCAGACCTTCGGCACCATCGGCGGCGGCGTGCGCGGCACTACCACCCGCGTAATTCAGTTGGGCGCGAAGTTCGTTTTCTAGCCCCGGCTTTGGCTCTTCGTCCCGAAATTAGGTGGGGTGGCCCCAGTGATGGGTAAGCCGCCCCACCTATTTTTTATGGTGAGCCGCTAAATGCGATGGAAGCTTTTCAGAATTTCCCGCATCGAGTAACGGAGAGCGATGGGGCGGCCGTGCGGACAGCTCATGGGATATTCGCATTCGCCTAACTTCTTGAGGAGCCACTCCATCTTGGTCATGTCGAGGGCCATGTTGATCTTGATGGCGGCGCGGCAGCCGATGGAGGCGGCGACATTGCGGCGAATTTCCTCGAGCGAGGCCCGGCGCATTTCAGATTCGGCGGTCTCCAGAATTTCTAGAACTACGCGCTCCACTTGCGCGGGACCAATGTCGGCCGGGGCGGCCTGCACCGCGATCGCGCGCCGTCCCATGGGTGCCGTGTCGAAGCCGGCGCGGTCTAACTCCTGGGCGATGCGCTCGTACTCGATCGCTTGCCCGGCAGTAAGTTCCAACACCAGCGGGACGAGTAACTGTTGACGCTCCACCTTACCGGCGGCTTGTT
>JAYVRS010000986.1:0-3424 GCA_043776185.1 Bryobacteraceae bacterium
GCGAGCGCGGTGGGCGTCATACCCGCCGGTTGGCGCGGAAACAGAGCGACATTGATCATCTCCAGGTTGCGGACCTCGCCGCGATCGCTGACGCCCAGCACGTCCACGCGATTGGTGTTGGCGGCGGTGACGAACAAGCGGTACTTCCAATCCACTTGCACTTTCTCTTCTTTTTCTTCATCGGTAAGCGCGGGTAGCCGGTCGCTCCAAACCATGCCGGTGGGGTGCGAACCGACGCGCGTCATGCCCATCGCTTCGCCGGTTTCGGCCTTGTGCTGATAGATGGCGGCGTTGGCCCAACTGGAGACAAAGAAGCTCGCGCCGAGGGGATGAAAGAGGATCTGATAGGGGCGGCGTCCGGTCTTGACGCGCTCGATCACGCGGCCGGATTGCGGGTTGATCACCACCACCATGTCGCGATAGAGCAGGGTGGCATAGAGCAAGCGGTCGTTGGGCGAAAGCACCACATCGCCGACGAAATCTTCGTGGGTGCGCGTCGCGGCCGGCGTGATTTCAAAGGTGCGCGTGTTCTTCAGTTCACCGGCTTCCGACAGGCTGAATTCGTAGATGGCCGATTGCGAACCGCCGCCCACGTAGATGGTGCGGCCGTTCTGCGTCATGGTCATCCCCAGCCAAGCGTCGGGCACAGCGACGCGCGATTTCTCCTCGAGGCCCGGCAGACTGAGTACGGCCACCGAAGGCGGATTGTAGCCTTGGTGCAGCACCAGCATGTACTTGCCATCGGGCGAAACCAAGCTCGTACTGGGCATCGTGTCGAGCGCGATCTGCCGGCCGGCCGGGTCAATCTGCCAACCGTTGGGGAGCATCACGCGGCCATCGGCTTGCGGGCCGATGCGCTGGGGAGCCGACGGTTGCGAGACGAGGTAGATCGCCGCGCCGGCCAGCGCCAGTATGAAAAGTAGTTTCTTCATTTGGGCACTATTCTAGCGCCCTTACTACCAGAAGAGTTTGAAACCGAATTGAAACTGTCGTGGGTCCAGCGCCGAAGTATAGGCTAGCGGCGTCGAAGCCGAACTGCGGTTCGCCACAATCGGGTTGGGCAAAGTGGAGAGCGGCACATCGCCCACGATGTTATTTACCGTGCGGAAATTGGTGCGGTTGAGTAAGTTGAAGCCCTCAGCCAAAAACTCGAGCGCTTGGTTGTCGCGGGAACCGAGGTGAAAGCGTCGCGATAGGCGTAAGTCGAACGACGTATAGTCGGGGCCCACTCCCGCATTGCGGCCCAGGTTTGCTGGACGTTTATTATTGACGTAAGTGTCGCCCTGGCTGTCGACGCCAGTAAGCACGTTGAACGGTCGGGCCGAGCTGTGAATAAAGATCGGGGCGACGCTCCAATCGCGCAAGAACGTATTCTTGGTCTGCGATTGATACACGGCGTGAAAAACGGTGCGGTGTTTCTGATGGAAGGACGACAGCGAGCGCTCCGCCCGGAAATTCAACTGGTCCTGCGGCGAATAGTCGGAGTTAAAGTCCGTCGACTCATCCATGGCCTTCGAGAAAGTTTGGTTGAAGTTAAACGAGAAGCCATGCGAGAAGCGTTTGGTGACCTGTAAGATACCGGCGTGATAAAACGAGTTGGCGTCAGAGATGGCGTTGTTCAACTGCAGCAGCAGCGGATTGGGCCGGATAAACGTGGGCCGTCCATCAGGGAGCCGTTGGCCGGAATAAGCCACGTTACGCCCAGTATTGCGAGCCAGATGAGCGGCGCGATTGAAGTTATAACCCAGCGAGACGGCGAAGCCGCCCAGTTGCCGCTCCACCTCAAAGCTGGCCTGATGGGCCCAGGGATTCTGGAAACCTGGTTCGATGCCAAAGACCACCGAGCCCGGTAAATTGGGGCCCACCCGAATCCCAAACTGCCCTAAGTCGGCTTCCGTAATCTGACGCTTGCCAATCACCCCTTGCGCAGTAAGCGTTTGAAAGACGGTGGCCGAGGTGACGAATTGATTATTGCGAGGATCGCGGAAGATAGCGCTGCTGGGGGTGAGCAGCACTTGGTTGATGAAGCGGCCGGAAAGCGGATCGGCCACGCCGGCGATCTGGCCATTTACTTGCGAATAGTAAAGTCCGTAACCTCCGCGCACCGCCGTCTTTTGATCCCGGCCCGGAGCCCACGCGAAGCCCACGCGAGGGGCGATATTGTCGTAGTCACGGGGCACCACCTTGTTATGCCGCTCAAGCTCGTAACGCAGACCACCAGTCAAAGTCAGGTGTGAGTTCACCTTCCAGGAGTCCTGCAGAAATAGGTTATGGCGCGTGGTGGTGATGAAATAATTCGGATCGCCAAAGCCCTGTTGATACAGCTCCGGAATGCCAAGCGCGTAGGACTGCAGCGCCGTGATGGGCTGGCTGAGCACGGGAATCAGACGCTGCTGCCCGGCCCCCGCGAGTAGCCCGCCCAAGGTGGTGGCGATGTTCGGATCGCCGGTGGCCGATTGCAGCACCAAAGCTAGCGGGATGCGCGAGCCAAAAGTAAATCGTCCGCCGAGAAAGGTGTCAGATTGTTGCTTCACCCGCACCGGATTTTGGTCCCAACCAAACTTGACGCTGTGCTTGCCGGTGAGATAGGAGAAGTTCTGCAGCGCTTGATAGTGCTGCTCGACATTGCGATAAGGCACGAAGATCTGGCGGCCGAAGAAGCCGAACCCGTTGATGTTAATTTCGGGGCCGTTCGCATCGTTGGGCAGCACCTTAAGCCGGTCATCACCGAATTGCAGGCGCGTCTCCATAATCCAGCGTGGATTGAAGATGTAAGTGTCGGAGAAGGCCGCGGTAAAGTCGGTTTGATTCAGGGAGCGGCCACGGCTGAATCCGTCCAAGGCGCCAAAAGCATTGTTGTTGGATGGATTGTTCGTGTAGTTCATGCGCACGAAGAAATTGTGATTGTCGCTGCGGCGAACATCCCACTTACCCGACAACTGATCGTTGCGCTCAGAGAATGGGAAGTTACCCGAGTTGGCGGTAAAGAGTCGCGGCACCGCCGGGTTATTGCCGGGGATTAGGACCGCGCGACCTTGGCGCGCCAGACCCACCAAAGCCGGACTGCCCGTCGCCTCCAGGAAATTGAGTAAGTCCGTTTGACCTTGTGGCAGACGGTTGAACACACTGCGATCCTGCAGTATCGGAATGAAGTTAGTCTCTTGACGGTTCAAATGCTCATAGGCAAAGAACAGGAATTGCCTGTCTTTCTTGACGGCGCCGCCGGCCGTCGCGCCGGATTGGGTCCGCGTAAAGGAGGACTTGCCCGGATCGAAGTAGTTGCGCGCCTGAATGTTGCGATGGCGCAGAAAGCCAAAGGCGTTGCCCTTCCAAGTATTGGTGCCCGACTTCGAGATGATGTTGACGACGCCTCCCGAGGCATTGCCAAACTCGGCCGAGAACGAGTTGCGATTGATCTGGAACT
>JAYVRS010000987.1:0-11830 GCA_043776185.1 Bryobacteraceae bacterium
CTGGATTTCGCACTAGGCGGGTGGCAGTTAGCGGGCATTCTCAGTCTACAGACCGGTTTGCCTTTCACCGTGAATTCGGGCGGCGGAATCACCAACGCCGGCGGCGCCGACCGTCCGAATCGGCTAAGTGCCGGTGCCTTGCCCGCCGGCCAACGCTCCATCGACCGCTGGTTTGACCTTTCCGCCTTCGCCACGCAAGCGCAGTTCACTTACGGCAATTCCGGCCGCAACATCCTCGATGGGCCCGGCAACCGCAACCTAGACCTCTCGCTCGCTAAACGTTTTGCGGTTACGGAGAAAGTTCGTTTGCAGTTCCGCGCGGAAGCTTTTAACGCCACGAACACGGCGAACTTCGGCTTCCCCGGGGGCAATGTTAACGCCGCCGGCGTAGGTACGATCACCAGTGCAGACGAACCGCGCCGGGTGCAGTTTGCGCTGAAATTGATCTTCTAAGTCTGTTCGAGCACGCGCCGGTATCTTGCCTCATACGGGGGAATTACTTCGTTGGTGCTATGCATGACTAGCGGAGGGGCAAGACCTCCAATCTGGAAGTCTGAGTTGGGGCAAGACGGCCACCATCGGCTCGGCTACCCAAGTCGCCCAGCAAAAGGAGTACACTGCAACTGACCATGCCAAATCCCACTCGCCGCACCCTCGTCCAAACCACGCTGGCGGCCCCGTATCTGATCGCGGCCCCCACGCCCACCGATATCCGCATCCTTCACATCCAGCCCCAATTTGAAGAATTTGTTTATCGCACCCCCTACATGTTCGGCGGCCGCAAAGTCGATCGCGTCACCATGCTCAACGTGTCTTGCGAAGTAGAGAGCCGTAACGGCAAACGCGCCAAAGGTTTCGCCTCCATGAGCATGGGCAACCAGTGGAGCTTCCCATCGCAGAAGATGAACTACGATCAGACGCTCCAGGCCATGACGCGTCTCGCCCACCGCATCGGCCGCATCACCGGCGCGCACCCGGCCTTTGGCCATCCCGTCGATCTCAATTACGCCCTCGAACCTCAATGGCTCGCTGCGGCGACGGAAGTAAGTCAACCCGACCCCGAGCCCATCCCCAAGCTCTGCACCCTGGTCGTCGGCAGCCCTTTTGACGCCGCCATCAGCGATGCTTACGGCAAGCTCCACGGCCGCAGCAGTTACGCCATCTATGGCCGCGACTTGATGCGCCACGACTTAGGCCACTATCTGGGCAAGGAGTTTCAAGGAGAAACGCTCCAGCGTTACATCGGCCAAAAACCCCGCCCTTTCGTCTATCTCTTTCACAGCGTCGGTGCCTCCGACCCACTTACCAATTCCGAGGTCAAGGCCCCGCTCACCGACGGCCTGCCCAATGTCTTCGAAGAGTGGATCACTTACTCGGGCCTGGAGCGGGTAAAAATCAAATTAAACGGTGGCGACTTACCAGCCGACCTCAATCGAATTATCTCCATCGACCGCATCACCAGCCAAGTGCAAGCCAAGCGCGAACTGAAGCAATGGTTCTATTGCCTGGACTTTAACGAACGTTGCCCCAACGTGCAGTATCTCATCGAGATCCTGCGCAAGGTAAAGGAGACCACGCCCTCCGGCTTCGAACGCATCCAGTACATTGAGCAACCCACGCAGCGCAACTTAAAGGCGGACCGGGCCAACGTCATGCATGAAGCCGCCAAGCTACGCCCCGTGGTGATTGACGAGTCACTCACTGACCTGGAGACCTTGTTACTCGCTCGTGAAATGGGTTACACCGGCATCGCGCTTAAAGCCTGTAAGGGCCAAACCCAGGCCATGTTAATGGCCGCCGCTGGACAGAAATTTGGCATGTTTCTCTGTGTGCAAGACCTCACTTGTCCCGGGGCCGCCTTGGTGCATTCGGTGGGCATCGCCGGTCATGTCCCCGGCGTCGCCGGCGTCGAAGCCAACGCCCGCCAGTATGTTCCCACCGCCAGCCAAGCCTGGGAAGCCAAATACCCCGGACTCTTCCAGGTCCGCAACGGCCGCCTCAACAGCGGCCAGCTAACCGGCCCTGGTTTGAGCATCCGCACTTAGTTAGTCGCGGGCTAACTCCACCATCTCTCCGATGCTGGGCGCGGGCAGCCAGCGATGCCCGCGCCCATGCAGCTTCAGACTGATGGGGCCCTCGAGAGTAAGCAAGGCGTTCTGCTGCCGCGCCGCAGCCGCCCAAGCCTCAAAGTCAGCCCAGGCCGGTGGCACAATTGACTGCACGGGCCGCCCGGCCGTTCTCCACGCCGACAGGCATTCGCCGAGCGCCGCGGCCGTCAGTTGGCCGCCGCGAAAGTCGAGTTCAAAGTCGAAACCGCGCAGCTTAAAGCGCCGCAAGTGATCGTAGACCGCTGCTGCGGCAGTGAGGTCGCTGGCTTCCACGGAAAAGCGCGTGAACGCGACCAAGCGCTCCAGCGGCTCATACGACGAAGTTTGCGCCGGAATACCGGTGACGCCCAGGCTGTAGCCATCGCGCCACCCAGCCCGCACGGCCGCCCATAGTACGCCGATGTCGGCACGCGCGGCACTCGCGGCACTCGCAAACTCGGCGGCGAACGATGCCCGATTTTGGCCCGTGTCCCGGACAATCTGCCGGTGGGCCTCGAAGGCCAAAGTCGCGGCGGCTACCGGGACGATTAAGGCCGGCTGTGCGCCCTGCGGACGCGGCTGAAAGCTCTTCGTCACTTGTTCAGTAAAGGTGCGCACCGGCTCCTCATCGGTAGGGCCAAACGGGATGGCGTTCACCACCACCTCGCGCCCGCCCGCCGGCCGCATCCGCCCGATCAGCACCGACTTGGGGAACAGACCGCTGGCCGGCGACGAAGCCAGGCCGAGCCGCAGCAACAGCGGCGTCACCACGCCGTGGTTCAAGCCATCGACCGCCAGATAGTAACTCGACGGATGAATGGGATCTTGCTCGAGTGACAGCGGATACACCCGCACCGTCGGCGTTTCGATGTTCTTCATGCGTCCGGCCCAGCGGTGCCGGGCATCGTCGGTGAGTTTGCGCCCTGACTTGGCGAGCTCATCCATGCTCTGAAACAGCACGTCCGCAATGGCGGCAGCCTCGCTGCCCCGCAGCGGCAACTCGAAAGGCACCGTCGTCAGAAGCGCATCTCCTGCAGATAACTGCGGAACGCCGCTCCGAGCGTGGGGTGCTTCAAACCGAACTCCACCGTGGCGCGTAGAAAGCCTTGCTTATCGCCCGCATCAAAGCGCCGTCCCTCGAATTTTAGGCCATAAATCGGTTGCGACCCCAGCAGATGGCGCATCCCGTCGGTCAACTGAACCTCGCCGCCCGCCCCCGGGGCAATGCGCGTCAAGGAGTCGAAGATTTGGGGCGTCAGCACGTATCGCCCGATGATGGCCAAGTTCGAAGGGGCCTCCTCCGGCTTGGGCTTCTCCACCAGACTGCGGATCCGGTAAAGGCCGGGCGAAACCTCGCCGGCCTCGACCACTCCGTAAGCCGAGATCTGCTCGCGAGGAACTTCCATGAGGGCGATGACGGAAGCGCCGTACTGCGCATGGACGGCCGCGAGTTGCCCGACGCAAGGCACCACCGAGTCGATGACGTCGTCAGAGAGTACGACGGCAAACGGCTCCAGGCCCACTAACTCGCGAGCGCACAGCACCGCGTGGCCGAGCCCCAGGGCTTCGGCTTGCCGGACATAGGAAATCTGGGTGAGCTTGGCGACGGACTGCGCCACGGCCAGCAGATCGCTCTTCTGGCGCTTGGCCAGCATCTGCTCAAGCTCAAAGCTCTGGTCAAAATGGTCTTCGATCGTCGTCTTGCCGCGGCTCGTAACGATGATCGATTGCGTGAGCCCGGCCGCCACGCACTCCTCAATGCCGTACTGGACGAGAGGCTTGTCCACCAGCGAGAGCATCTCCTTGGGCACCGCCTTGGTGGCCGGTAGAAACCGCGTACCCAGGCCGGCGGCCGGAAAGACGGCTTTTCGAATGGGAGAAATCATGTACTGGAACTAGTTTACCTTTCAGGCGATGACCAAAACGGTTACGATGGAATCGCATGGCATCAGGGGATAGTCACGGGTCACTCGCCGAACTGGCCATTAAGATCTTTCAGGATGCCTATCGGCTACAGATGGCGGGCGATATAGACTCGGCGGCTGATTTGTATCGCCGCTCCATCGAAATTCATCCCACGGCCGAGGCGCATACTTACCTGGGTTTCGCCTACCGCCATCAGGGGCGTCTCGAAGACGCGATCGCCGAATGCAAGCAAGCCATTGCCGTTGACCCCGCGTTCGGCAATCCCTACAACGACATCGGCGCTTACCTGATCGAGTTGGGCCGCTCGGAAGATGCTATCCCTTGGCTCGAGAAAGCCACCCACAGCGAACGCTACGAGAGCTATCAGTTCCCCTGGTATAACCTGGGCCGCGTTTACACGGCCAAAGAGATGTACCGCAAAGCCGGTGAGTGCTTCCAGAACGCGCTCGACATTGAGCCCGAGTATGAGGCCGCGCAGAAGGCCTTCGACCGTTTGCGCCGCAGCATTCAGTAGGCGAACTTCAGGGGCCGCGTGACGGTGAAGAGGTCTTCGGTCTCGCTTACCTGAGCATTCACGGTCCCATCGGGCCCGCCGCGTAGCCAAAACCAATTAAGACATTGCCCTTCCAGGGCATCAGCGAGACGGCCGAGAAGTACAAGAGCCCCCACCAATAGCGCGGCTCCTGCCAACTCGTATCCGACTGCAGGCCGGAGGCGTAGGCGACGGCCACGCCGAGGGGAGGGGCGAGGCTCCAACGCAGACGGCGGTGCAATCGTTTCCGCTTGCTGATCATGCCAGGCGAGCGAGTAAGATCGCGTCGAGGGCGGCGTCGCTGATTTCGGGTAAGGCGACGCCGCGATCGAGGCTCCAGGTTTCGGTGAACTCGGTGTAAGTGCCCGGCTCCACTAACTCGTAAGGGCCCATGGTTTCGAGCTCCAACATGTCGCGGTTAGTAAAGGTCTGGTAGGAACAGCCCATGTCGGAGTAAGTCTTCGTGGGGTCCGGGTGAAACTGTTTCAGGAATAAATGATCGTCGAGTAAGTAGGCTCCAAAGGTGTGCGGGTTAAAGAGGCCGAGTTTCTGGGCGGTTTTCGCGGCAGGGTCCTGCCGCAAAGTTACATATTTCGAAGTGAAGCGCCAGCGGGCGTCGCTGAAGTCGGTGTAACTCCACATCACGAGGGGATTAACGGGTTCCAAATCTTCGGGATGGCTGCCGCGGGGTGGAAAGCCGGTGATGCCGAGGCCGCCCGGGGCCATCACCGTAGGCCCCCAGGCGGCGCAGCGGACGGGGAAGAGCGTGGTGTTCGTCACCCGATTCGTGGCGGTGACCTGTAGTCCCTCGAGCTTAAGAGTGAGAGTCTTTTGCAGGCCCGTGCGCCGGTCGACGGGCGAGGTGGCTGCGACGACGCCACCGGAAACCGTCACCGCGACCGGATGATTGTCGAGCTCATAGGTAATGTTGGCGCGCTCTGGAGCGACCCAGACCCGATGTCCGCCGCGAATTTTCCAAGTCTCTTCGCCACGGCCGCCCAGCTCTTCAGGGTACTCTTTGAAGACATTGGGCCCGCCCACGAAGCCGCAGCGAATGACGCGCGGGCCGACATCGGCGGTGAGGATCAGCTCAATCTCCGGGTTCGACAGACGATAACAGTGAGGCCATCCGCCCCAGGAAACTTGCTCAATCTTCGTGCTCATGCGTTCTCTATAATAGCGAGTGATGCGAAGACTCATCCTGCTATCGCTGGTGGCCTGCTCCCTCAGCGCCCAACCCCGACGCTCGGCGCCTGGTAGATTCGACTTTTATGTGCTCAGCCTATCCTGGTCGCCGGACTATTGCGCCAGTCCGGCCGGAGCCCGGGATCGCTTTCAATGTGCTGGTCCGCGTAAGTACGGTTTTGTGGTGCATGGCTTGTGGCCCCAGTTCGAACGCGGTTGGCCCGAAGCGTGCACCACGGATCAGTTGAACTTGCCTGCGCCCCTCCGAAGGGATGTGCTCGAGATCATGCCGTCCGAGCGGCTGATGAATCACGAATGGCGCAAGCACGGCACGTGTTCCGGCCTCACACCGAAACAGTACTTCGAGAGCATTCTGACCACGTGGGCGAACGTGCGAATTCCGCCGGAATTGAAGAGCCTGACGGCCGAGCACGTGGAGTTCTCGCCCAGCGATTTGGAGCGCAAGTTTGTGGCCGCGAACCCAGGCCTCGATACGGGCATGGTGTCGGTGGATTGCACCGGCCGGTTCTTGAAAGAAGTGCAAGTCTGCTTCGATAAGAACCTGAAGTTCCACCGTTGTAGCGCCCAGGTGGAGCGCGGCTGCTCCATGTCGAAGATCATCGTACGGCCAATCCGGTAGCCGGTGGCGCAAGCACGCTTCACCTGCGCGGCCTGCGGAGCCGACCTGGCCTGGGACCCGGACCAAGGTCAGCTGAAATGTACTGCGTGCGGCAATTTGCAAAGCGTAGCGCCTTCCACGGATTCCACGGGTGAGACCCCTTTCGACGAAGCACTGGCCCATCAGCAGCAAATATCGCCAGCGGCGCTGGAGGTGAAGTGCGATGGCTGCGGTGCGATGTTTACGTTTGAGCCGCCGCAAGTAGCGGGCGCGTGTCCATTCTGCGCCGCCCGGATTGTGACGCAACCCAAGGCCGCCAGTCCGCTGGTGGCGCCCAATGCGCTGCTGCCCTTCAAGATACCGCTGGATGGGTCGCGCAAGCTGGTGCGCAGCTGGATCAGCTCGCTGTGGTTTGCGCCCAGCGCGTTGCAGAAGATGGCCCAGGTGGATGCAATGCAGGGCGTGTATCTGCCCTTTTGGAGTTATTCGGCAGGCACCAACACGCGGTATGTGGGCGAGCGTGGCGATCGCTACGCCGAGTTAGTGACGACGACCAACGCGCAGGGCCAAAGGGTGCAACAGCAGGTGGTGCGCGTGCGATGGAGCGGAGCGCAGGGTGCGGTGGACGGGCCTTTTCGCGATGTGCTGGTGGTGGCCACCAAAGTAGTGGATCGTCGCGTAACTGAGTTAGAGCCTTGGGACTTAGAGTCGCTTACCGCGTATGAGCCGGCCTATCTCTCTGGCTTTCGAGCGCAGCGCTACCAGGTGGAGTTGCCCGAGGGCTTTGAGATCGCCAAAGCGCAGATGAAGCCCACCATTGAAGATTGGATCCGGCGGGACATTGGGGGCGACGAGCAACGGATTGATCGGATGGACACGCGCTACCACGATGTCGCGTTCCGGCATTTGCTGTTGCCGGTGTGGATTGGGGCCTATCGTTTCCACGACCGCGTGTTTCAAATCGCGGTGAATGCGCGTACCGGCGAGGTGCAAGGGGACCGGCCTTATAGTTCGATGAAGATCACCATATTGGTACTGGTGATTCTGCTGGCAATCGTCGTGATCGCCCAGATGGCAAAGAATTAGTGCGGCGTGGGGCGAATCCACGATAGAATTGCGGACGTTATGTTACGCAACACTTTCATCGCTCTGCTACTTTGCACTTTGGGCTTGCTGGCTCAAAACAAGAAAATCGTCGTCATGGACAACCAGATCATTGGGGAACTGGGGCCCATTCCCGGGGTGAACCTGGTGATGGCCACGGATCGTGCTTCCCAAATGAAGGAGATTGTGGATGCCGATGCCGTGATTGGCGCGCCCAATGGCGAACTCCTTCAGATGGGCAAGAACGTGAAGTGGGTGCAGATTATGAGTGCGGGCGTCGAGACCGTGCTGCATCTGTCGGGTAGTAACTACCTGCGTGACTCCGACATCGTGCTCACCAATAACCAGATCGTGCAAGGGCCGGAGATTGCCGACCATGCTTTGGCGCTGTTACTGACTCTCTCGCGCGGCCTGCTGAAGTTCGAACGCATGCGCACGGACGAGAGTTGGCAGCCGCGGCCGTACCCCGGCATCGAGTTGCGTGGCAAGACGGCGGTGGTGGTGGGCGTGGGTGGCATCGGCAGCCAGATTGCCTTGCGCGCCTGGGCGTTCGGCATGACCGTAATTGGCGTGGACCCCGAAGACATTCCGTTCTCGCCATTCATCAGCCGCGTGGTGAAGCCGGACATGATCGATACCGTTTTGCCGCAAGCCGATGTTCTATTCATCTCGGCACCGCATACGCCGCAGAGCCATAAGATGATTGGGCCGAAGCAATTCGAGTTACTGAAGCAGAATGCTTATTTTATTGCCGTAAGCCGCGGCGGCACTTACGATTTGAATTCGTTGATCAAGAGTTTGGATAGCCGCCGTTTGTCTGGCGCGGGCGTGGACGTAATGGATCCGGAGCCGCTGCCGAAGGGCAATGCGCTTTGGAAATTCGACAACGTGGTCATTACGCCGCACATCGCCGGGCGCTCCGATCAGGATCGCGGGCGCATGGTGGGCACCATTGGCCAAAATATCCGCCGTTTTGTAGCCGGGCAGCCGTTGATTAACGTGGTGGATAAAAAGAAGGGCTATTAACGCCTCGCCCGCGCCGCACCCGCCATCCTCCCGATGGCGGTATGCTAGCGGAGTCCAACTGATTTTCTAAACGCCCCAAGAGGATTCGCAATGACCCTGAATCGACGACAGTTTTTCGCCGCCGCCGCCGCCGCCGCCGCCGTGCCCACCACCCTGAGTGCCCTCCCGGGCGACTCCGGCCCAATCAAGCTAGCGGTGGCAACTTATTCACTGCGCAGCTTCTCGCGCCCCGAAGCCATCAAGATGATTCAGCAATTGAACATCAAGTTTGCCGACGTGAAGGATTTCCATCTGGCCATCAAAGACGGTACGGAGGAGAGCTGGAAAGCGGGTGCCAAAGAATTCCATGACGGCGGCGTTAAGCTGATCGGCTGCGGCAACGTCAGCATGCAGAAGCCCGAGGATCTGCGCCGCGCCTTCGAGTATGCCAAGGCCTGCGGCTTCCCGACCATCATCTGCGCCCCCACGCACGAACAGTTGCCCGCGATCGAGAAGCTGGTGAAGGAATTCAACATCAAGATCGCCATCCACAACCACGGCCCCGAAGACAAGCACATGCCCACGCCCCAAAGCGTGCTGGAAGCCGTGAAAGGCATGGACCCTCGCATGGGCCTCTGCATCGACATCGGCCACACCGCCCGCACCGGTGCCGACAATGTCGAGTGGATCGCCAAGGCCGGTCCGCGCTTGCATGAGATGCACATCAAGGATCTCAAGGATCCCAGCAACCCCGACCTCAACACCGCCCGCGGCAGCCAAGTCGATGTCGGTGACGGCGTGTTGCCCATTCCGGCCATCTTCAAGCAACTGGCGAAGCAGAAGTACCAAGGCTATTGCTCTCTCGAGTACGAGATCAACGCCAAGAACCCTCTGGCAGGTATGGAGAAGTCGTTTGCCTACATGCGGAAGGTGATTGCGGAGCAGAAGCTGGGGTAAGCGGCTACCGGGAGCGGTCCGAGTTCACTCAGAACAAAGCCGTCGGCTTACTGGCGGCTTCTTTGCCCCGCGCAGGCCCGTTGTTCGAGCCAGGTTTTGTGGAAAAACTGAAGGCTATGACGTCGCCCTCGAGGCCATACGTGGCGGCGAGGTTGGGATTGTTCATTGATAGCCACGTCGCGTTTGGGCCGCGGGCGCGATAGACCTCGCCCTTTCCGCCAGCGCCCAGCGGCGCGAGCGTTTCGTGCGGGTCGAGTCTGTCGCCACAGGCTTTCCAACTCGGGCAACATCGGCAGGTCCTTCTGCCGGCCTGCTGCCTTCTCCGCCGGATAAGTGCGGGAAGGCAAAGGCGATCCATTGGCGATCACACTCCGTCACGTGAATGGAACTTCGTGCGGAGGAAGACGACGGGCTTCCGCTCGCCTTCCACGGCAAAACTCACAGAGCATAGCTTGTCTTCGGGTCCCGTTCAGAATAGAGCACCAACCGTCTATCGGAGGACCCGCTCGAAGCGAACTTACTACCCGCCGTTTTGAGTAGCAGGTCTTCCTGGCTCGCGCGACGGGTTGCTCTTCGTGTACAAATCAAGTGCCCCCTCTCGATCTGACGAGAACACCATGCGGCTCCCATCCAGAGACCAGACGGGAAAGCCTCCGAGAGCCGGGTGAAATGTGAAGCGCGTCGCCAAGGCGCGCGCCAGATCCCGAAGCCAGAAATCCTAATGTCAAGTCGGCAACGGGAACCGCGCTAGGGAAGCGTGTGGACACAAGGGATCCAGGGCGGGAGAGGTTCGGGTTACGTTGCCGGTTACTCGGGTTGGGATTGGGGGAAGGTGCCGCGAAAGACTTGAGCTTAGTAGTCTTCGGAGCGCTTAATTTCGGATTGCATGTAAGCTACGCGGGCTTATTCGGGGGTTAGGTTGGGTTCGTCCGGTTCCGGCGTTTGAACAGTGGCTTCGACGGGGATTTCGGCCTGCGGAGTGGTTCGTTTGGGTTCGTTCGGGGGGTCGTCTGGAGAGATGCGTTGGGCTTGTAAGTCGCGGAGATCCTTGAGGCAATTTCGGTAGTGACGGTGGAGTTGAGCGTCGTAGCGGAGGTTGAGTTTCAGCGCCGCTTCGGACTTAGCGATGCCGTTGGCTAGGTGAGCTTTGGCGTCGGCGCTGGGTAGGGATTTGCGGAGTTCGCTTTCACCTTGGGCGATGGCGATTTCGATTTGACCGGCTTCGGCGAGCCAAATGCGCTGTTGCCGCCACTTCGCGAAGACGGCTTCGGTGAGTAAGTCGAGTTCGTCGGAGTGCTGGGGTTTGTAAGTGACCACATATTCGTTGAGTAAGCCGTGGAACTGGCTCTCGTCCTCGGTGTGCAGGAAGCAACCGGGGGCGACGGGGTTCATGTTGAGGCCGCTGAAGCCGTGGAGGTGGAGTTGGTGGCTGATTTGGCTTTGCCCTCGACGGTGCGGGGTCCGGTGGACTCTTGCGCATTGCGGCAGTTGCCTTCGATGCGTTTCTGGGATGCTTTGTGAGACATGTGAGTGGGCTCCTGTTCGACGCTGGGTTTTGCGGCCGGCGTAGTTTTGAATCGACTAGTAACCCTATATCAGGCCCTGTCCATCACAAGGGTCGATATTTCGCCTAACTGTTTGATTTCGGTAACTGAAGATTTTTCATTTTCGTTGTGACGGAGTTTAGACAGCGAACATAGTGTCGAGAAGTGATGATTGGGCGGTGGACCGGCGGCGGAGCTGAAGCTCCGCGCGGACTAAAGTGTTTACTGACAGGACATACTTGACAGTTGTTGCCAGGACATCCTTGACACTTGAAATAGCTACAGAGTGGCTGAGGAAGGTGGAAGAAGATGGCATGGCAGGAGGTAAGTATGGCGGAATAGCGACTGCGTTTTGTGGTCTTGGTGAGCCGGCAGACGGGATACACCTGGCTGCGGCGCTAACAAGACGGTGGAGCCAAACAAGTGGTGGAGCGGAGCCGGCGGCCGCACCATTCACCGCAGCGGATCAGCGAAGAGATAGAACCCAAGATCGTGCAGTTGCGGCAGGAACGGCCAGATGGGGGCGCGCCGAAACTCAAAGTGCTACGAGAGCGGGACCAGCCGGGTTGGTTAATCGCCGAACGCACCGTGCATCGGGTGTTGAACCGGCGCGGTTTAATCCTCGATGAGGACCGGCCCGCGCGGGCCACGTAACGATTTGAGCGCGGGGCGCCCAACGAACTGTGGCCGATGGATTTCAAAGGACCGCAGGAATTCAACCGTCCCGGGGCGAGTGTGGGTCCATTGGTGATCCTCGACGACCATAGCCGCAGGATGCTCGCGTTGCCGCACCTAGGCAGCACGAAGGCCCAGGACGTGCGGGACACGCTGGAGGCGGTCTTTCGGGAGTGTGGGGCTACCCGAGGCGATG
>JAYVRS010000988.1:0-3415 GCA_043776185.1 Bryobacteraceae bacterium
AGCAGCGGAAACTGAGCGTTCAAGCGGCTCACCACCGCCAGCGTCAAATCGATCACCAGTAGAAAACCGGTCACCGGCAGCGCTAACCGCACGCCCATCTCGAGCGAGGCGCTCAACAAATGCGTCACCATTTGGAAGGCTCCCAGGCTCAGGTGCCAAGCTCCGGGCGGAATCGTCTCCAAACTCCCCACCACGGCGCGCATCAACCAGCGATCGAAGCCGGCGGCGAAAAACAGAACATTTCCCAACCACTGAACCATCACCGGAATCACGGTGGAGTCGGCCTCGCTGGTAGGGTCAATGGAAGAGGCATAACTAAATCCGGCCTGCATCCCAATCAGATGGCCACCAAAGGCGAGCGCCTCCATCATGAACAGCAGTACCAGTCCCGCAGTGAAGCCGAGGGTGGCCTCGGCGAAAAGGAGTCCGCTTAATTCGCCAAACCCTCCCGTTCCAGTGAAGTGGCCCGGTCCGTTAAAAGGGGCCAGTCCTGGGGCCGGCATCTGCGCTAGGCGCGTCATCAGCCGTGGCGCGAGCGCGGTCGACAGGGCAATCGTCAACAACACCCGCGGCACCGGCGAGGCCGTCCGCCAGCCGGGCCAGGGAAAGAACACAAAGAGCCCACCCACGCGGGCCAGGCAAACCAGGAAAGCGCTCACCATTGGCCACACTGACCGCAACTCGCCCGGCAAAAGCAGGCTCACCCCGGCGTCATCGAGCATAGCGCCCCAAATCCGCAAATAGCTTGGTGGTGTAACTGATTAGCTCCATAAACATCCAGGGCAAAAAAATGATCAAAGCGGCCAGAAACGCGCCCAGCCGCGGTACCGTTCCGAAGCCCGGATCTTGAATCGAAGTCACCAACTGAACCAAACCAATCACGATGCCGGCCACCAAGGCCACGGCCAGGAGTGGCAAGCTCACCCACATCGCCGTCCACAAAGCCTGCCGGATTAGTTCGGCTCCCATCTGCGCGTTCATTGCGAAGCACCTGGGGCGGCAACCATCCTCGCGCCGCTCAACCGGCCCGGCATCAATTGAAGCTCCGCACCAGCGAACCAATCACCAGATTCCAGCCATCTACCAAAACAAAGAGCAGAATCTTAAAAGGCGCCGCAATCATCACGGGCGGCAGTTGCACCATACCGATGGAGAGCGTCACCGAGGCCACCACCAGGTCAATGATCAGAAACGGGAGAAATAGAACCGCCCCAATCTGGAACCCCGTGCGCAACTCCGACAACACATAGGCCGGCATCAGAACGCGCAACTCCACGTCTTGCGGACGCCGTGGCGGCGGCGTCTTGGTCAGCTCGAGGAATAGTTGAATATCTTTCTCCCGGGCAAAACGCAAGAGAAACGCATGCAGAGGATCGTGGGCTGCCTCCAGCGCTTGCACCAGCGAAATCTCATTTTTCGTGTAAGGATTTAGGGCTTTCGTCTGTAACTCACGGGCCAGAGGTTGCATGACTAACATCGTCAGAAATAGTCCGAGCCCCAGCAGGACCGGATTCGACGGCGCGGTCTGAGTCCCTAGAGCTTGGCGCAAAAAATGAAGCACGAGCGTTATGCGGAGAAATGGCGTCAAGCTGGCCATCGCCGCCGGCAGCAGCGCGAGCAGCGACAACACCGACACGATCTCCAGGGGCGTCGTAAGACGCAACTCCGCCGCTCCCAAGATCAACATGCCGCGGCTCGTTTCGCGGGGAACTTACGGTCGAAACCTTCCGGTAGCGGGGCTTCCGGCGAGCGGAGCGGCGACGAGCCAGACTCGCACCGCAGCGACATGATGGTGCTACCGTTCTTCTGTTCGGCAACTAAACACCGCGCGCCCTCACAATCAAGCAAATGCACTACTAAGTGCTCCGATAGGCGCAACTTGGCTAATACCCGCAACGGTCCGAGACCGATTTCTCGTGGCTTCTGCAACCGTCGCAACCCCACTAAACTGCCGACGAGAATGCTTAGCACTACGCCGACCGCGATTATTTCACGCCCCATATCGAACAATATGATCTCCCTGCTTGGTAATGGACCTGGACGCGGCCGAGGCCGGCGCAGACTAGACTTCAATCCGAAAGTCGGTAATCCGAACGCCCATCATCTCCTGTAAGACGACGATCTCGCCAAAAGCTACGAGGGAGCCGCCGATCAATAGATCGATATTCTCCCCGGCCGATCGCTTGAGCTTAATCACCGTGCCTGCTTCTAACTCCAGAATCTGGCTCATGGTGAGTATCTTGCGATCTAATTCGGCTTCGATATCCATAGGAATTTCTGCGAAGTGGTGTAACTCTTCTAAATGTTCCATGACTTTCTTTCGGGCCGATGGCGGGTGCCGGTGGCGAGTGACGGTGGCGAGTGACGGTGGCGGGGAGAATCGGTTCGCCCGCCACTCCATCTATCGGCCTCTAAGCCGGCGAAGATTAGCGTTTCAGGTTGATCGTTTCCTGACTTAGTTCGTCCACCGTGGTCACGACTCGCGTATTCGCTTGGTAGCCTCTTTGTAAGACGATCAAGTTAGTAAATTCTCGGGCGATATCGACCGTCGATGATTCGAGCGCTCCGCCCAGCACCGAACCACGACTACCGGTATTCGGTTCGCCGATCGCCGGAAGCGCACTGCGGGCACTAAGTTGAAAGTTATTGTCACCCACCGCCAGCAGACTCTCCGGATTCCGGATCGAGGCCATAGCGAGCTGACCGACTACCTGCTGTTGGCCGTTCGAATAAAGCGCCACGACCTTGCCGCCGTCCCCCAGACGGACCTGCGTAAGTTGGGCCGGGGCATTACCGTCTTGGGCATTGGCCGCGACGGCCGAAGTCGCCGCGTATTGGGTCACCCTTGGCGTCGCCCGGTCGTAGAGGTTCCAGGTCAGGCTCATGGGCTGCGCGCCGTTGATCAGGCCAGTGACGGCCAGCGTCGGCTGAGGGTCGGTCACCGAAGGCGACGTGAGGACGCCGTTGGTGTCAAAAGTTAGGGTCCCGGTGACGGGCGTAACCGGAGCGGTGACGGACGAGTCGGGAACCGTAATGGAGTAGTCCCAAGCCCCCGGGGTGGCGCTCTTGGTGAGATTTACCGTCGCCACCAGCGGGCTGCCCAGCGAGTCGTAAACCTGGATCGAACTGGTGAATTTGTCCGGTGGCGGGCCGGCCGTCGCGGCCGCGTTCAGGTTCATGTCGAACGTAAAGGCCGTCGTGGCGCGCGGCGGGCGAATGGTACCGACCGGCACCACGATCGGTCCGATCGGTCCGCTGGCCGTCAGCGTCCCGTTCCTCTCCGACCAGCCTTGAATCTGCTGCCCTTTGCCGGTCAGCAGGTTGCCGTCCCGGTCGACCGACAATCGGCCGCCGCGCGTATACAGCAAACCGTCGGCGGCGGTGCGCACGATGAGAAAGCCATCGCCTTGGATGG
>JAYVRS010000989.1:0-3415 GCA_043776185.1 Bryobacteraceae bacterium
ATGGCCGGCGCCAAGATCCGCGGCGGGCAAGTGATCGGCTCCACCGACGAGTTCGGCTATAAGGCCGAGGAGCAGCCGGTGAGCGTGCATGATCTGCATGCGACGATCCTGCATTTGATGGGGCTCGATCATACAAAGCTGACGTTCCGGCAAAGTGGTCGCGATATGCGGCTGACCGATGTCTATGGTGAAGTGATCCCGCAAGTCGTGGCTTAATCGGCAGGCTATACTGGGCCGTGTGCAGCGGGTGTCATCGCTGGGACGGTATCGGCCATGATTAAGCGAATCAAAATCAAGAATTATAAGTCGCTGCGCGACGTGGACATCAAGCTTCAACCTCTTTCCGTCTTTTTCGGCCCCAACGCTGCGGGAAAGAGTAATTTTTTTGATGCATTGCAACTCCTATCGCGAATTACAACCAGCAGAACGCTCAAAGAGGCTTTCGATCCGCCCTATCGAGGCAAACCCTTGGAGTCCTTTTCCTTCGGCACTGGTGGCATTGAAGGTTTATTGAAGGAGGATGCCCTTTCGTTCAGTATTGAAGTGGACATCGAGCTTTCGCAAACGACCATTGATGCAGTTAACAAAGAGATACTTGAATCTAAACGAGGGCAAACGGAAGCTGGCGCCGGTAAACGTGGCACTGGCGAATTTATTCACCACACTCTGCTTCGCTATCGTATCGAGATCGAGATCGCACCGAGGTCTGGGCTTCTGCGCGTGGCTGACGAACTCGTAGTGGCGCTCGGCCGTGACGGCCAGCCAAAGAAGTCACGCCCTCAGCCGTTCATAGAGCAAGTGAAAAATCGCATTCATCTGCGAATGGAGGGTCAATCGCATCCGACCTATTTGGACCGTCTCCTTGACCACTCGGTCATCTCTCGACCCCATTACGCACCCCACTATCCCCATCTGACAGCCCTGAAGAGGGAGCTCGAGGGTTGGTATTTCTACTATTTCGAGCCGCGGGTCAGCATGCGAACCGCATCCGGTGTTAAGGAAGTCCGGCACGTCGGCTTGATGGGTGAAGAACTTTCGGGTTTCCTCAACACGCTTCAGAATCTCGAGCCGCGCCAGTTCAAAGCGGTCGAAAAAGCGATTCACAACTTGATCCCGTCAATCACGGGAATTCGGACCGATGTCAATAAGCTGGGTGAAGTCGAACTAAGCTTGATGGAGGGTGATGTGGCGATGCCCGCACGCTTGGTTTCCGAGGGCACGCTCAGAGTGTTGGGGCTTTTGGCACTTAGTGGAGCAAGCGATCCCCCTACTCTGATTGGGTTTGAAGAGCCGGAGAATGGTGTTCATCCACGCAGGATTCGAGATATCGCGAAAATCCTCCTAAATCGCGCTCAATCCGGGACGACACAACTTTTTGTAACGACGCATTCTCCAATTCTGCCCGATCATATTCCTAGCGAATCTCTCTACGTTTGCCGTAAGGCGAACGGCGCTACTTCGATTGAGTCATTTATTGATTTGGGTCCGCTCTATCGAGGACCGGAGATTGATTCGGGTCTTGACGATATCCCTGAAGATGAAAAGGTCTCATCACGCTTGCTGCGGGGCGATTTTGATGCGTAGGAGTATCCTGCTCTTCTGCGAGGACTCATTTCACGAAAAGTTTGTCGCCGCGCTCATCCATCGATTTAACCAGGATTACGGTCTCAACGCCATCGTGAGATCCTATAGCGCGAGGGGAGGCCTCCCCCGCGTACACGCCGAGTTTCGCCTATTCTTGGACTATCTCAAGCGGCAATCCGACGGCGCTCCAGATTGTATCGTCGTTGTCGCAGATGCAAATTGTTTTGGTTTCAACGATCGTAAGCAACTACTGGAGAAGGCTCTCGCTCAGCATGCTGGATTTGAGCAATTGGTGTGCTACGCGATACCCGATCCTCACATTGAGCGTTGGATGCTCGTTGATTCAGCGGCATTCAAGGAGGTGTTCGGTCGGGGCTGTACCTTGCCGTCCGTCAAATGCGCCAAAGGCGAATATAAGAAGTTGCTTTTGACCGAAATCAAGAAGAGTAGAATTGATCCGCCTTTAGGTGGAGAGGAGTACGCTGAGGACATTGTCGCAGCGATGGACTTGGCTAAAGCCGAGATCGAGGAACCCTCCCTGGGTCTTTTCTTGAAGGCGCTCAAGGGGAAATTCAATGCTTGGAAATAGTGCGTCAGAATCTCACTAACGGTTCCTTCCCGTTGCACTAGTTCAGACGTCAGGGTATGGTGGCATTTTGGTGAAGCCTCTCCCACCCTACCGAATTTCCTGTCACCCCAAAGAATACCTCGCAAACTCCCCCACGTCCAAACACGCCCTCAGCTTCGTATAGCTCTACATGAGCACCATCACCACTAAGGACGGAACGCAGATCTATTACAAGGACTGGGGCACCGGCCCGGCGGTAGTCCTGAGCCATGGCTGGCCCCTGAATTCCGACAGCTGGGAGAGCCAGATGTTCTTCCTCGCCAACCACGGCTTTCGCGTTATCGCGCATGACCGGCGAGGACATGGGCGGTCGAGCCAGCCTTGGCATGGCAACGATATGGACACCTATGCCGACGATCTGGCGGCGTTGCTGGTTCATCTCGACGTGCAGGACGCGGGGCTGTTTGGCTTTTCGGCCGGGGGCGGCGAAGTCGCCCGTTACCTGGGACGGCATGGGTCCGGGCGGGTGAAGAAGATGGGGCTGATCGCGGCCGTGCCGCCCTTGATGTTGAAGACGGCGGCCAATCCGGGCGGAGTGCCCATCGAGAAATTCGACGAGTTGCGCGCGGGGGCCACCGCCGACCGGTCGAAGCTCTACCAGGACATCGCCTCTGGACCCTTCTTTGGCTTCAACCGCCCCGGCGCCAAGGTATCGCAAGGCGTGATCGATGCATTCTGGATGCAAGGCATGATGGCCGGGCATAAGAATACCTACGATTGCATCAAGGCCTTTTCCGAAACCGACTTTACCGAAGACCTGAAGAAGTTCGACGTACCCACGCTGGTCATCCACGGCGATGACGATCAGATTGTGCCGATCGGCTGCTCCGGCCAAGCGGCGGCCAAGTTAGTAAAGAACGCGACGCTGAAAGTCTATGCCGGGGGCCCGCATGGCATCACCCATACCCATAAGGAACAGCTGAACACTGACCTATTGGCTTTCCTCAAATCGTAAGCTGCATGACGGGCGGTCTATTCGACCAATAGTGCCGACACTTTTTCGGCAATGGACAGCTAATTATTAAGTTCCAGATGATCTTACGGAATACCAGGGATGCCCAGTTGGTCCGGATGTGATTCTGACTTTCCCAGGTGGTGTTAGGCAACATGCTGCCCCCGCAAGGTTTCCCAAGGGTCACATCCAACGAGAAACCGAGAGCGTTGAGTTGCAACTCCTCCCTTCTTGCCAGATTTCCTTCCAGG
>JAYVRS010000990.1:0-3413 GCA_043776185.1 Bryobacteraceae bacterium
AGCGTCGAGATCCGCCCCGAAGCGCGCGCCCATCTCCTCGAACGCGGCGTCAGCGCCAGCTTCGGCGCTCGCGAACTCAAACGCACCATCCATCGCCTCGTGTTGCAACCCCTGGCCAACTTCATCCTGGCCGGCCGCATCCGCCCCGGCAGCTACGTCAGAATCTCGTTAAGCGAAGCCGGCGACACCCTCAGCTTCACCCAACGCCTCCACGACCCCGCCGCCTAGCTCTACCAGTTGGGCGGGTCCCAGGCCCGCCCCAACTTACCTAGTGCCCCCGCTCGCGATACCGCCGCCGCTGCTCCTTATGCATCGACTTCCACCGTTGTTTCTGCTCCGCCAGCGCCGCCGGATTCACACTGCGCTCCAGGTGTGCCACCTCCCGCTGCATCTTCTGATAATTCCCCCAGCGCCCTTGCTCCAGCGTCCCGTCCTCCAACGCCTGCCGCACCGCGCAACCCGGCTCCGCCTCATGCCCGCAGTCACGAAAGCGGCAACCCGCCGCCAACGCCGCCACATCGGCAAACGTGTCGTCCAATGCGTCCGGCGCACTCCACAACTGCAACTCGCGCAAACCCGGAACGTCCATCAACGACCAACCCCAGTCGAGAGGCATCAATTCCCGATGCGTCGTCGTGTGCCGTCCCCGCGAATCATGCTCCCGCACCGGCTGCGTTCGCAACGCATCGAACCCACGCAAGCGATTCGCGATGGTCGATTTTCCGGCCCCCGACGAACCCAACAGCACCGCCGTTTCTCCGGCCTCCACCTGCTGCAACAATCCGCCCAAGCCCGCCCCGGTCAAAGCGCTCAACGCCGCCACCGGAGCCAGCCGTTCGCAAACGCGCCAACGCTCTTCGAAGGCCTCGCAGAGATCGGTCTTATTCAAAACAATCACCGGCCGCGCGCCGCTCACCGTCGTCAGGTAGAGATAACGCTCCAGCCGGCGCTGGTTATAGTCATGGTCCAGCCCCATCACCAGCAACGCCACATCGACATTGGCCGCCATCACCTGCGGTCGCATGGCCTGCCCCGGGTCGCGCCGCACGAATGCTGTCCGCCGCGGCAGCACCGCCTCAATACGCCCTCCCGGCGAAAGGGCCACCCAATCTCCGGTCACTGGCCAATCCGCACCAAGCCGCAACTTGCCGCTGGCTACGGCCTCTTGTTCGCCATCGGCGGTAAAGACCAGAAACTGGTCGCGATAAGCCACGCGCACGCGGCCAGGAATCAATTCAGGCGAGAACGGCGCAAACACGCCGTCCCAATGGGCGCTCCAGCCCAAAGCTTCGAAACAACTCATTTGGAAATGTCCTCAAGTACCCTCAGGCAACGGGAAGCAAGAGCATCCCACGTAGGGCGGACTTCAGTCCGCGCGGAGCTTCAGCTCCGCCGTCCTCTCCGAAAGAGGCGACCGGCGTGCGATTTACGCGAGGACAATGGTGTACGTAAGCAAATCGTAGGATAACAGAATGAACGAAGAACACATCCGTCGCGTCCGTTGCCTCTGCCTCAGCCTGCCCGAAACCACCGAAAAGCTATCGCACGGCGAGCCCACTTTCTTCGCCCGCAAAAAGGTCTTCTGCATGTTCGCCAACAATCATCACCACGACGGCCACATCGCCGTATACATTCCAGCCGAACCCGGCGCGCAGGCCACGCTAATCCAAAGCGACCCCCGCACCTACTTCCGCCCACCCTACGTCGGAGTAAAGGGCTGGGTAGCCATCGAACTCGACCAAATCAGCGACGAAGACTTAGCCGTCCACCTCCAAGAAGCCCACCGCCAAATAGCCCCGCCAAAAAAGCGCTAACCCCCATGAAATCAATTACTCCCGGCTTCGTTTCGTCACCACGACAGTGGGGTGGGCGTCCCGCCCGCCCAGAGACTTCGCGAAAACTAGTTTGGCCAAATCCTCCGGGCCGCTCCCCCCAGAAAAGCCAATCAAATCAACCACTCCCGGCTTCGTTTCGTACTGATATACTCACCCTAACCATGAAAAACGCCCTCTGGCTGCTCCCCTCTCTGCTGCTCAGCTCCGCCCCCGAAGCCGAATTCAAATTCGGCGAGACTAGCGTCCGCTACGCCGTCGAAGCCCCACGCGCCGTCGCCCCCGCCGGCACCACTGACCCCGCCCAGCAAGTCGGCCTCATCCTCTGCTTCCCCGAACACGACCGCCCCACCGGCGACGAAATCTACCCCGTCCGCGAATCCCTCCGCCGTCAAGGCTTAAGCGATCAATACGTCCTGGTCGGCATCCATCCCCAAGCCCAGAAGTTCGGCGACGCCGACCACGAACCCATCCGCCAAATGATCGCCTGGGCCAGCAAGACTTACCCCATCAACCCCCGCCGCATCTACCTGTACGGCAAAGGCGAAGGCGCCAAGATCTCCGGCGAATTCGGCACCCAAAATGCGAAGCTCATCACCGCCGCCGTCACTTACAGTTGGGGCTGGTGGAAGATTCCCACCGACAGCGTCCAGCCACCGGATAAGGCCCCCGAATATTACATGGTTCTCGGCATGCGTGACTTACTCACGCATATCCAGACCGTGCGCGATACTTACAGCCGCATGAACGCCAAGGGCTATCACCTCATCTATCGCGAATTCGATGACTTGGGTGCCCGCACCTATCATCCGCCGAGTAATGACGATGGCCTCGCCTGGGCCCTCAAACTTCGCAACAAAAACATCGAGCCATCCTATGAGGAAAGTGCCTTACTGAAGGTCGCTCACCCGGACACCCTCATCGCCGACGGCTATTTCAAGAATCTCGCCCTCGTCGGCGGCAACAGCGCCGGCCTCCTGACCCAGAAACTCCTCACCCACCCGAACCCTAAGGTCCGCGCCGCGGCTGCCGCAACCTACACCCACGCCGTCTTCATGGAAGCCGCCATGGGCGGGCTTGCGAAGACCCTCGTTGACCCCGACCCGGATGTTCGCGCCGCCACCCTCAAGGCCCTCGCCTTCAATGCCAACTGGCGTTCCGCCACCGCCCAGAAGATTCTCATCGACTATGTGAAAGCCCCGCTCAATCCGCTGGATCGTCTTAGTGCCATCGATGCCCTCGGCTATGCCGTACGTTTCCAGCTCAAAGGTGTCCGCCAGGATCCGCATATCTTCGCCGCTTTGATTGACTTACTCCAGGATCAAGACGAAGAAACCCGCGTCATGGCCGCTAACATCCTTGCCCCCATCCGCGACAAAGACTTTCGCGGTGACGCCGGTCGCCCGGAAGCTAAGTCGCCCGCCGGCGGTTGGCCCCAATGGCTCGCCGAGATTACTGGCCAACAACGAGGCTACACCGCCGACTATGACTTATGTAAGTCACCAGGCGACCAGGCCCAGAGCTTATTCTGCGACGGCCGCGGTAATTTTGCCAAGACCAAGCAAGCGGCGGAAATGGGCT
>JAYVRS010000991.1:0-11754 GCA_043776185.1 Bryobacteraceae bacterium
GACTCGCTCACCGGTTACGTCTACACCGATCGTCCCGTCTACCGTCCCGGCCACAAGCTCGGCTACCGCGCGATCCTGCGGGCTCCCACCGCCAAGGGCTACGACCTGCCCGCTCTGCAAAAAGCGACGGTCGAGATCAACGATCCCGAGGGCAAGACGGTCTTCCGCGAAGTGCGCAACGTCTCGAACTTTGGCACGCTCAACGGTGACTATGCCGTGCCCGATGGGGCCTCGCTCGGCATGTATTCGGTAGAGCTCAAGATGGGCGACGCCCAGGTCTCCGGCAATTTCGAAGTCGAGGAATACAAGAAGCCCGAGTACGAAGTAAAGGTCACTCTGCCGAAGAAGCGCTTTCTGCAAGGCACGCCAATCGAGGCCGAAATCGAAGCGCGCTACTACTTCGGCGAGCCCGTCGCTGGGGCCAAGGTGAAGTACGTCGTCTATCGCTCGCGCTACTGGGCCCCGTGGGGTGATGCTGAAGAGGAAGACGACCCAGGCACTTGGGGACAACAGGAAATCGCCCAGTTCGATGGCCAGACCAATGCCGATGGCAAGCTGAACGTGCTGGTCGACAATCCGGTGGCCGAGAAAGAAGAGGAGCGCTTCGGCTGGGTTTACCGCATCGAGGCGCGCGTCACCGATGCGGCCCGTCGCGAGATCAGCGGCTCGGGCTATGCCGTCGCGCCCTACGCCAGCTATGTAGTTACCGCTCAGCCGAATGGCTACGTCTACGCGGCCGGTGAAACGGTGAAGCTGAAGGTGGAGATTCGCGACTATGACGCGGCTCCGCAAGCCGCCGGCTATACCGTCGAAGTGCTCAGTTCAGACTGGCGCGAGAAGACTGCCCGCATCATCGCCACTTATTCCGGTCGCACCTTCGCGGGCCAAGGCACCACCGAGTTCCCCGCGCCCGCCGCGGGCAGCTATCGCCTGCGCGTCGTGGCCCGCACTCCCGAAGGTCGCGATGCAGTCGGCCACGCTTATCTCTGGGTGGAGGGAGGCGGCCAAAGCGCTCGCGACAATTCGATCGAGATCATCCCCGACAAGAAGAGTTACCAACCCGGCGACACCGCCCGCGTGCTCGTCGTCACCGGCCTTCCTGCGGCCCACGTGCTGCTCAGCATCGAAGGCCGCGACCTCCACCAGCACGAAGCCCGCGCCGCGAAAAGCGCCTCCTTCATCTTCGAAGTCCCCGTCCGTAACGACTACGCGCCCAACTTCTACATCTCGGCCGCCTTCATTCATAACGGCCAACTCTACCAAGGCACCAAGAGCATCAAAGTGCCGCCGGACGAACGCAAAATAAACGTCAAAGTCACTCCGTCCAAAGCGCAGTTCAAGCCCGGCGAAGCCGCCGCCTACACCGTGGAAGCCAAGGACTGGCAGGGCAAACCGGTCTCGGCTGAGTTCTCCCTCGGCGTCGTCGACGAAGCCATTTACGCCATTCGTCCCGAGACCCTGCCCGATCCGCTGCGTCACTTCTACGGCCGCGTCTATAGCGTCGTCTCCACCGAGAGCTCGCTGGCTTACTACTTCTCGGGCGAAGCCGGCGAGCGCGCCATGCAGCTTGCGCAAATGGGCAGTCGCAATCTCGCCCAGCTGAAGCCGGACCGCGTGCCCGAACCCCGCATCCGCAAAGCCTTCCCCGACACCGTGTACTGGGCCCCCGCCGTCGTCACCGACGCCGATGGCCGCGCCACCGCGAAACTCGAGTTCCCCGATTCATTAACCACTTGGCGCGCCACCGCTCGCGGTGTCACCCGCGACACCCGCGTCGGCCAAGGCATCAACAAGGTCATCGTCCGCAAGAACCTGATCCTCCGCCCGGCCGTGCCCCGCTTCTTCACCGAAGAAGACGAAGTCACGCTCTCCATGGTGGTGCAGAACTACCTCCAAGGCGACAAGACCGTCAAAGTCACCCTCGAAGCCACCGGACTTGACCTGCTAGACGGCAAGACTCGCGAAATCACCGTAGCCTCCAAAGGCATCGCCCGCGCCGACTTCCGCGTCAAAGCCAAGCCGGGCAAAGAGGCCGTAATCCTGGCCAAAGCGCTCACCAATGAAGAGAGCGACGCCGTCGAGCTCAAGCTGCCCATCAAGCCTTTCGGCGTACCCCAAAGCGTGTCGAAGTCCGGCGCGCTCAAGACGGACCAGGAAGTCGCCGCCCTCACGCTCGACGTACCCGCCAGCTCCGTCCCACACTCCCGGGAACTCGAGATCCGCATTTCCCCCAGCATCGGCGGCGCGCTCTTCGGCGCGCTCGACTATCTCACGACGTTCCCCTACGGCTGCACCGAACAGACCATGTCGAGCGTGCTGCCCAACATCATCGTCTCCCAGGCCTTCGAGGAACTGAAGCTCAAGCCCATCCAGGATCCCAAGGTCCTCCAAGCCAAAGTCCGCGACGGCCTCGATCGGCTGCTCGAATTCCAGCATCCCGATGGCGGCTGGGGCTGGTGGCAAACCGACGACTCGTCCGCCTACATGACCGCCCTCGTAATCGAAGGCTTCTCCCGCGCCACCGCCGCCGGCTTCACCCAACCCAATACCAACGAAGCCCTGCAAAAAGGTGTTCAATGGCTCACCAAAGAGTTCGAACGCGAAGACCGCGCCGTGCCCGATGCCCGCGCCTATATGGTCTACGCCCTGGGCCAAGCCAACGCCGCTACCGCGAAACAAATCGACAGCGTCTGGGCCCAGCGCGATCGCCTCTCGCCCCAAGCCCTCGCCCAACTGGGCCTCGAACTCCACCGTCGCAAAGATTCGCGCGCTAACGAAACCGTGGCCGCTCTCGAAAAGCTCGCCCAGCAAAACGGCCCGGAAGCCTATTGGAAGTGGGACCGCGACGACGTCCTCGGCTTCATCTACGACACTTCCACCGAAGCCACGGCCATGAGTCTGAAGCTCCTGTCACGCGTCAAACCCGACAGTCCGCTGGTGCCCAAAGCCGCGCTCTGGCTCGCCAGCAACCGCAACGAGGGCTACTGGTGGTCCAGCACCAAGCAGACCGCTCTCGCCGTCGACGGCCTCACCGAATACCTCAAGCGCAGCGGCGAGTTGAAGCCCGACTTCACCGTCAATGTCGAAGTGAATGGCAAGCGCATTCTCACCAAACGCTTCACGCAGGACGACGTGATGGGCCTGCGCTCCGCCATCATCAAAGTACCCGCCGAATTCAGCAACAAGATTCGCATCACCCGCACTGGCGAAGGCCGCGCCTACTGGTCGGCCAAAGCCGGTTACTATTCCACGGAAGACAAGCTGCAAAAGTCCGGCACCATCGCCCTCAACCTCCTGCGCGACTACTTTAAGCTGGCACCTACCAAACGCGCCGGCCGCATCGTCTATCAACTGGAACGCGTAACCGGCGAGTTCCAGAGCGGCGACATCGTCGCCAGCCGTTTAACCCTCACCGGCGGCGACTGGCGCTATCTCCTGCTCGAAGATCCCATCCCGGCCGGCGCGGAACTCATCGAAAAAGACGACCTCTACGAACTCGCCGACAAGCCCGACTGGTGGACCAGCTACTCCACCCGCCGCGAACTCCGCGATGACCGTGCCGCCCTCTTCAAGACCTATTTCAGTTCCGGTCAGGGCACCTTTTTCTCACTCTTCAAGATCGTCAACCCCGGCAAATTCCGCGCTAGCCCCGCGCGTGTCATCCCCATGTATCAGCCCGAATATCTCTCGACTACGGAATCCAAAACCGTCGAGGTAAAGCCATGACCTTTATGGGCCATGCCGTCGGCCACCTCGCCCTCTTTGGCCTCGCCTACTACTGGCTCGGCTTGCCCGCTTCCTCCGTCGGCAAGCTCGCCCTCTCGGCCGTCTTGGCCGTCGTGATCCTCTTGCTGGTGGCCTATCTGGTGGCCTTCGCCTTCAACCGCGATGCGCGCCTCTCCCTATCCCGCATCCCGCCCATGCTGGTTTGGCTGGGATTGCTGCTGCCGGTGGCTGCCGTCTTTAGCTGGGCCTGCGGCAAAACCCACGACGCCGATCAGTGGATCAACTCCGCCCTCACCCTCGCTACCCGCACGCCGGTCAATCTCACCTACCTGGGCAAAGCGCTGGCTGCCCTAGTCGCGATCATGGCCATCCGCCTGCTGCTTCCCGTGGCCGCCCGCACGGCGAACAGCGGCTTCGAAGGCCTGCGCGACTGGCGTCCCGTTGCGCTCAGCCTGGGCTACCTCGCCGCCACCACCGCCTACGCCTTTGCCGGACTCTGGCTCCCCTGGACGCTCTTCTGGTGGATCCCCAACCTCGCGTCCTTCGAAGGCCAAATGCTCAGCTTCATACTGCGCGTGGGCGTTGCTTTCACGCTCTATGTCGTGGCCTGGCTAATCTTCGCTGGATATGTTCGCGGCCAAACCCTGTCGCCAGAACGTGAGCACCCGGTCCAGCCCATGTTCCGTCACTAGCTGCTTCACCCGCCGCAAAGCTTGCGTATACTGCACATCCGTGGGCTTGTCCCCCGTAAGCTCCAGCGTCAGCCCTTCGCGAAACCACCAAGGCTGGCCCGCATGCGCTTGGCTCTCGAGCACCACATGCAAGAACTCATGCAGCAACGTGGACTCCAGCACCTGCCTGCTCTGCAAAGTCTTCGCCGGCTGCAAGCGAATCACCCGCCCCCGCGTGGACGCCGCCACTAGCCCGCTCTCGCCCGTCGCATTGCGAAACGTCGCCACCGTCGGAAACAGCTTCAACTGCACCCGGCCCGCATAACTCGCATGGGCCCGCAATTCGGCTTCTTTGAGCGCCCGCTCTCCCGCCGCCAATACGAAATCCTCTTGCTCCGGATTCGTCGAAAGCAACTCCATCCGTTCGCCGCGCCGCGAAACCCAATCCAGTCCCTGGGCCGTCAGCCCGATCTTCGTCCCAGGATAATATTGCTCCAGAATCTCGCGCGAAGAGTGCCCCGCCGCCCCCATCTGGATCGCGCCGATCTGGCACAAACCCACTCCATGGCCCCGCCCGCGCCCCGCAAAAACGAACTTATCGGCCACCCGCGTCACGTCAAACAGCAGACTCTTCACCTGCCACCCATACCGGCTCCCCAGCGCCGACTGAAACTGATTCGCCCCCATCCGCCGTCCATTCACGCTCAAGTAATTGGCCCGCCCCGACGCCGACCGCTCGGTCACCTCAATCGTCATCGCCGGCGCCTTCAGCGACAACGCCGTAGCCAACTCCGAGGCCGTAAACGCGGCCCGCCAATGGTCGTTGCCCCGCGTGACGCAATGCGCATCGGCCTTCACCGGCAGATAAGCCCCCATCGGCGACGCCTCACTCGTCCCGCCACAGTGCGCCGCATAATAGGTCGCCGCCGGCTCACCCTTCCACCACAGCAAGAGCCCCTCGGTCGCCTCCGCCGCGTCCTGATGATACTTCTTGCGCTGGCTCCAATACACGTTCTGACAATGCGTGGTGTCGCAAAGATCGTACCCTTCCGCCGCATGCGCGCTCCGGTGCCGGATCCCGTAAGTGCGAATCGCCACCGCCATCGCCTTCAAAGTCTCCGCGTTCGTGATGCCATTCAGTTCGCCCGCCAGCACGCTCGCCACATACTGTTCCAGCGGAATATGGGCGGTGAACAGCAAGTGCGCGGCGCGCGTGGTGACGTTCAGATGGTCCAGCACCAGGGGCTTCGTGCCCTTCACCTCCAGCGTCACTTGCCCCTGATAAACCCCCGTATGCGGAGCCTGAATGCGCAAGCCATTCACCCGCGCCTCCGAGATGGCGGTGCGGGAAAATAGGCGAATGCGAAGCGCGGAATCCTCTACGGGAAGCCTGGCCGCCATCAGCGAACTGCTGACGCAGAAGAGGAGCGTGAAGGTAAAGTGCCGCGTTGCCATGATTCGTAAAGCCGCCGTGCGGCGGGGGCGGCATCGCTAGCGCCGCGTCCAACTGGCAGAAACACGACAATAACATGTTCCGGTGACACGCGGGGCGTCCAGCCAGCGAACCAACCCTGCAGCGACACCCGGTTCGCGCTCGCCGCCGTGCCCGTTTTCCCCGCCCAAGCGGCGCCCGCCAGCCGCGCCGTCCCCACCGTCGCCGCCAGCGTCAACCCTTCCCCCACCACCCGATTCTTCCCCAACGCCAACTGCCGGTAAGCCCGCGCCAACTCGAGCGGCGTCACCGCGATCCCGTCTTCGCCCAACGCCAAAAGCCGCAATTCGTCCCCTTCGCGAGTCGCCAGCCCATACGCCGCCAGCGTCCGCGCCAATGCCCCCGGCTGCAGCCGCCCCACCGCCGCCGCAAAGTAGTTGTTGCAGGAATACGCCAACGCCTCCCGCGCATCGAGCGAATGAATCGGTGGATGCGTGCAATCAAAGCGCCGCCCGTTTATCGTCAACCGTTGCGGGCAGGGAAGCCGCTTGGCCGGGTCGAGCCCCGCCGCAAGCAACGCCATCAAGGTGAACGGCTTGAGCGTCGAACCCGGACGCGTCGCCGCTACGTCCGGGCCATAGTGCAACAGCGAACGCCCCGTCGCCACCTCCAAAATCTCAGCGGATTCCAAAGTAGCCACGATACTTCTCCGGCAACCGCGCCGGTCGCAATGATCGCTTATCCTCGCTCAGCGCGCAAAAAAGATGCTTCGTCACACCGGTGGCAATCGACCGCTCGCCGGCCAATAGCTCATAAGCAAAAGTAATCATCCGCGAACTCGCCTCCGCCACCCGCGTCCGAATCAGAATCTCGTCATCATAACGAGCGGCTTGGGCATAGCGCACCGACGCCTCCACCACCGTCATCACGATCCCCTCCTGCTCCAGCTCACGGTAGAAAAATCCATCGCTTTTGCCGTACTCGGTGCGCCCAATCTCCATCCAAACTAGGTAATTCGCATGATAAACCACACCCATTTGATCAGTTTCGGCATATCTAACTCGCACGCGCGTCTCACGAAAAGTAGGTTTCACGTTTCCTGAGCGTAACCCATTCGCGTAAACTGAAGGAAGCCCGATTACTTGGAGACCCATTTTCCTATGAGTACTAGACTCTTTCGCCGAGCCGCCCTCGGCGTACTGGCCTGCGTTCTGACCGCCTCTGCCCAGAACGTAGCCGATCTCGAAAAACGCATCACCGAATTCACGTTGCCCAACGGACTGCACTTCATCGTGCTCGAACGGCACACCGCCCCCGTGTTTGCCGGCCTCAGCTACGTCAATGCCGGCGCGGCCAACGATCCTGCCGGTAAAGCGGGCATCGCCCACATGTTCGAACACATGGCTTTCAAAGGCACGCCGTCCATCGGCAGCAAGAACTACGCCGCCGAAAAGGTGTCGCTCGACGCCCTCGAGAAGACCTACGACGCGCTCGAAGAGGAACGCCGCAAGGGGCCCCGCGCCGACAAGGCTAAGATCGCCAAGCTCGAAGCCGACGTCAAGTCCGGCATCGACCAGACCTTCTCCCAAGTCGATCAGGACGCCTTCACTCGCATGGTGGAAGAGAACGGCGCCGTCGGCCTCAACGCCGGCACCTCCATGGACTCTACCGTTTACTTCATGAACCTGCCCGCCAACCGCCTCGAAATGTGGTTCATGCTCGAAAGCGACCGTTTCATCAGCCCCGTCTTCCGCGAGTTCTACAAAGAGCGCGGCGTCGTCCGCAACGAGTACGCCCAGCGCATCGAGAGCGATCCGCAAGGCCAACTCGTCACGGCCCTGATGAACACCGCCTTCGCCGACAGCCCCTATCATGTGGGTTACGCCGGCATCCCGAGCGATATTGAGAATCTGCGCGTCGGCGATGCCCTCGCCTTTCGCAAGACCTACTATGTCCCCAGCAACATCACGATCGTGGTCGTCGGCGACGTGGATCCCCAAGTAGTCCGCGCGCTGGCCACCAAGCACTTCGGCCCCATGCCCGCCGGGCCCCTGCCGCCCCCCGTCATCACGCGCGAGCAAGAGCAGCGTGGCGAAAAGCGCGTCTCCATCGAAACGGACGCCCAACCGATGATGGCCGTCGGCTACAAGCGTCCCGACGCCTTAGACGCCGACGATCCGGTCTTCGATGTCATCTCCGGTGTCCTCTCGCAGGGCCGCACCGGGCGCATGTATAAAGAGCTGGTGGAAGAAAAGAAGCTCGCCTTGGGCGCGGCGGCCTACGCCACCTTCCCCGGCGGTAAACAGGACAACCTCTACATCCTGTTCATGGTCCCCAACTCGGGCAAAACCATCGACGAGTTAGAAAAGGCGACTTACGAAATTATCGAACGTCTCAAGAAAGAGCCCGTCGACGACGCCACCCTCAAGCGAGTCAAAATCAACGTGCGCGCCGGACTCATCCGCGGCCTCAACTCCAACATGGGCATGGCCAACGCCCTCGCCGCCGCCCACGTCGGCTACGGCAATTGGAAGAAGCTCTACTCGGCGCTCGACGACCTGGAAAAAGTAACAGCGGCTGACATACAACGCGTCGCCCAGAAGTACTTCACCGTCAAAGGCCGCACCGTCGCCTATATGTCCAAAGCCACCAAGGAGGCGAAGTAACTCATGTTGCGCACCATCATCATTTTCATGGCCGCCATCTCGATCGCCTTCGGCCAAGCCAAGCCAGCCGCCAACGCCCCCGTCAAAACCACCGGGGCCTCCGCCAGTAAGTACAAGAATCTGACGTTTCCGCCCTTGCGCGACGTCGAGATTCCCAAAGTGGATAAGTTCACCCTGCCCAACGGCATGCGCGTCTACTTACTCGAGAATCATGAACTACCGCTCATCTCGGGCCGCGCCCTGGTGAAGGTCGGCAACTTACTTGACCCCAAAGACAAGACCGGACTCTCCGATCTCACCGGCGGCATGATTCGCTCGGGCGGCACGAAGAGCAAAACGCAGGAGCAGTTGAACGAGGCCCTCGAAGGCATCGCCGCCTCCGTCGAAAGCAGCATTGGCGAAACCTCAGGCAACGTCAGCTTTTCCGCCCTCGCCGAAAGCGCCGATCAGGTGATGGCCCTTTTCGCCGAGGTGCTCACTGCGCCCGCCTTCAACGCCGACAAGATTGAGAACGCCAAGATCCGCGAACGCAGCGGCATCTCCCGCCGCAACGACGACGCCGGCGACATCGCGGGCCGCGAGTTCGACAAAGCCCTCTACGGTAAGGACACGCCCTACGGATATCAAGTGGAATACGCCACCATCGACGCCATCAAGCGCGAAGACATGGTGGCCCTCTACGATCGCTACTTCTTCCCCGCCAACATCATGCTTTCCGTCTACGGCGACTTCAAGAGCGCCGAGATGAAGGCCAAGCTCGAGAAGCTCTTCGCTAACTGGACGCCGCAGCGCGCTCCCGTCCCCGCCATGCCGAAGGTGGTCGAAAAAGCTCGCCCCGGCGTATTACTCGTCGAAAAAACCGATGTTACTCAAACCTTCGTCCGCATCGGCCACCTGGGTGGCAAGCTGAGTGACAAAGACTATCCGGCTTTGGAAGTGATGTCGGCTATCTTAGGCGGCGGCTTCCCCAGCCGTCTGGTGCGCAAGGTCCGTTCCGAGATGGGCGCCGCCTACTCCATTTACTCCAATTGGGGGGCCAACTACGACCATCCTGGTGCCTTCTCCATCGGCGGCAGCATCGAGTCGAAATCTACCGTCGAGGCCCTCTCCGCCATTCAGGAAGAGGTATCCAAGTTACGCAATTTAGAAGTTACTGACCAAGAATTATCCACTGCCAAAAATACTGCACTGAATAGCTTTGTATTTAACTTCGACTCGCCCGCCAAAACGCTCGGCCGCATGGTCTCTTACGAATACTGGGGCTATCCCGCCGACTTCCTCCTCCAGTACAAAAAAGGCGTCGAAGCCGTCAGCAAAGCCGACGTCCTCCGCGTCACCAAGCAATACCTGAAACCCGAAAACTTCACCATCGTCGCCGTCGGCGATCCCAAAAAGTTCGGCGGCAAGGACCTCAAAACTTTGGGCATGCCCATCGAGAAGGTCGATATCAGCATCCCGCAGCCGAAGCAGGAAAAGGCCAAGAGCGACGCCGGTTCCATGGCCAAGGGCCGTCAACTGGTCGACAAAGCCATCGAAGCCATCGGCGGAGCTGCAAGCCTCGCCGGCCTCAAAGACTACGTCCAGGTGGTCGACTCCAAGATGTCCAACGGCATGGCCGTCAACCAGAAGAATCAGTGGGTGCAGCCAGGCTTGCTCCGTCAGGACGTCACCTTGCCCTTCGGCAAGATCACCTCTTTCTTCGACGGCAACGAAGGCTGGATGAAGACTCCGCAAGGTGAGCAGCCTCTAGCCGGCCCCATGGCCGGTCAGATCAAGCAACAACTCTTCGCCGAGCTATTCAACTTACTTCGTAGCAACCAAGTTGCCGGACGCACCGTCAACTATGCAGGCGAAGGTACCATCGAGGTCGCCGAAGGTCAGTTAATGGCCAAGTTAGTAGTCGACGAGGCCACAGGAATGCCGAAAATGAGCGTCATGCAAGTAGTTAGTCCGCAGGGCCCGGTGTTAATTGAAACGGCTTACTCGGACTTCCGCGAAATCGGCGGCGGTCTCAAGTTCCCGTTCAAGTCCATCGTCACCCAGGGCGGCAAGCAAGTCAGCGACGCCACCGTCTCGGAGATGAAAGCCAACACCGGCCTCACCGCCGAACAACTATCGAAAAAGCCGCAGTAGGAAGCCAGTGGCGCGGACTTCAGTCCGCGAATGAAATACTTATCCTTAACTTAGCGCCTCCGGCCCGTCTTTCATCTCTGCACCACAGGAGTCTACCAATGCTAAACCGCCGCCACCTCCTACTGGGACTAACCGCCGCGCCCCTGTGTGCGCAAAAGCTCTCCAAAATCGAAGAGCGCGGCAAGCAAGTCGTTGACGACGCGCTTGCCGCTCTCGGCGGCCCAGCCTACCTCGCCATGCGGGACCGTGTCGAAAACGGCCGCGCCTACTCCTTCCACAACGACCGCATGATCGGCCTCTCCCGCGCCCGCATCTCCACCCGCTACCTACTGCGTCCCGAGCCACCCGTCGCCGGCTTCTTCGGCCAGCGCGAACGCCAAAGCTTCGCCCGCAAAGCCAAGGACAAAGAGTTCGACCAACCCCCCTATTACCTCTATCTCGAAGACAAGTCCTACGACGTCACCTACCGCGGCGCTAAGGAATTGGATCCCGACGTGAACACCCGCTATCGCGATGGCACCCGCCGCAACATCCTCTACCTGCTCCGTCAACGCCTCGGCGAACCCGGGCTCATCATCGAGCACCAAGGTTCCGACGTCGTCGACTACCAGCCCATGGAGATCGTCAACTTCACCGACTCCGACAATCTCGTCACCACGGTCTATTTCCACCGCTCCACCAAGTTCCCTATGAAGCAGCGCTTCGTCCGCCGCAACAAACTGCGCGGCGACAACGACGAAGACATCGCCATCTTCGACAAATACAAAGACGTCGGCAGCGGCATCAAATGGCCGCTAGTCTACTCCCGCCAACGCAACGGCGAAAAGCAATTCGAAATGTTCGCCGACGAAGTGAAAGTCAACACCAACCTCACCGACGCCTACTTCACCCTCCCCGCCAATATCGAAATTCTGTAACTCCCGGTTACTCCAATCAAATCAATAACTCCCGGGTTCGTTTCGTCACCGCAAACACGCTAAACTGAAGCTCGCATGCAAGGCATCGTCTATACCGAAACCGTAGTGCATATGGCCCCGCCCGCACTCATTCACTTAGCCCCCTACCAACTCGTCATGGTCGACCTCGCCGACGGTCGCCGCATAACGGGTCGTATGGAAAATGGCCG
>JAYVRS010000992.1:0-3396 GCA_043776185.1 Bryobacteraceae bacterium
GGTGTTGCCGCGCGAATTGAAGGCCTTTGAAGAGTCGCTGACGGTGGTGCTGCAGAGCCTAGCGAAGCAGATTGCCCGGGATGGCGAGGGCGCGCGCAAGTTAGTAACGATCGACATCGCGGGGGCCAAGAACAGCGCCGACGCGGCGCGCATCGCCCGCTCTATCGCCAACTCGCCTTTGGTCAAGACCGCCGTCGCCGGAGCCGACCCCAACTGGGGCCGCATCATTTGCGCCGCTGGCTATAGCGGCGTCAAGTTCGATCCGCGCGGCGTGGACATTTCCTTCCAAGGCACCCCGGTTTGTCAGCGCGGTTTGGCGGTCGACTTTGAGGAGAGCGCGCTCACCGAAAAGTTGAGAGAAAGCGAAGTCTCCATCGCCTTCAAACTGCGCGGCGACGGCAAAGGTTGCGCCACTTTCTGGACTTGCGATCTAACGGAAGGCTACATCGAAATCAATGGCAGCTATCGTACTTAGTTTCTGCTTGCTGTTCGCCTTCGCGGACGACAAAGCCGCCGTCGCCGACTTCCTCGGCGACGCCGCGGCCGCCCTATCGAGCGGCGATGCGCGCGGATTTCTGAAGCACTTCGATCGCGAAATGCCGGGCTACGCGAAACTCGAAACGGAAGTAACCGCCCTGTTGAGGATCGCGGGCGTATCCAGTTCCACTCAGGTGCTGGAGATGAAGACCTCGGGCGACGTGATGTTACTCACCGTGGATTGGTTCATCGAGCTAAAGCCCCATGGCCAGGACCTCGCCACCGAAAGAAGGCGGGACTTGCTAGACGTTCGCCTCAAGCGCGCCGGCAAGACCTGGAAGATACAAACTCTAGAACCCCAAACTCTCTTCGCCGCCCCCAGACTTTAACTCCCGCGCAAAGAACTCCTGCGCTTGCGCAGCCGTATAATCAATGTCCGCTTCCGTGTGCGCCGCTGACATAAAGGCGGCTTCAAACTGGCTGGGTGCCAGATACACGCCCCGTTGTAACATCCAGTGGAAGAACTCCCCAAAACGCTTGGTATCGCATTTCTTAGCTGAGGCGTAATCAGTAACTGGCTCGGAAGTAAAAAACCAAGTAAACATCGAACCCACCCGATTTACGGTGATCCCCGCCGGCGGATTGGCACACAGCCGCGCGCTAAGCGCTTCGATCTTCGTGTACACCTCGGGGTGCGCCTTCAAGTAACGTAACATCGCCAATCCCGCGGATACGGCGAGAGGATTTCCCGAAAGCGTCCCAGCTTGATAAATGGGACCCTCCGGTGCCACATGCATCATAACCTCGGCACTGCCGCCATAAGCCGCGATGGGCAAGCCACCGCCAATTATCTTCCCTAAAGCCGTCATATCGGGCTTCACGCCGTATAGTTCCTGAGCGCCGCCATAGGTCAAACGGAAACCAGTCATCACCTCGTCAAAAATCAACAGCGTACCGTGGCGAGTGCAGAGTTCGCGTAACCCGGCAAGAAAGCCGGGCGCAGGCGGAACGCAGCCCATGTTACCCGCCACCACCTCCAGCATGATGCAAGCAATCTGTCCGGGGTGCCGGGCAAAGGCCTGTTCAACTCTGGCGAGGTCATTGTAAGGAACCGAGATCGTGGTAGCGGCGAAACTAGCCGGGACACCGGCCGAGTCGGACAAGCCCAGGGTAGCGAGGCCAGAGCCGGCCTTCACCAGCAGCGAGTCAACGTGGCCGTGATAGCAGCCTTCGAACTTGATGGCGAGGTCGCGGCCCGTAAAGCCACGAGCGACGCGCAGGGCGCTCATGGCGGCTTCGGTGCCCGAGTTCACTAGACGAATCATCTCCATCGAAGGGAAGGCATCCCGCACGGCTTCGGCCAAGAGAATCTCGCGCTCCGTGGGTGCGCCAAAGCTGGTGCCGATCTCGAGTACTTCGCGCAACGCGTCAATCACGCAAGGCGGACGATGACCGAGGATCAAAGGGCCCCAACTCCCGATGTAGTCGAGAAATGAGTTACCGTCTTCGTCAATGAGCCGGGCACCTTCACCGCGGGCGATAAAGACGGGCGAACCGCCCACGCTGCGGAAGGCCCGCACCGGGGAATTCACGCCCCCAGGAATCAACTTACGAGCACGCCCCAGCAGTTCGACGGATCGGTCAAAGTTCATGTTAATTAAATTTTCTCATACCCTCTGGCAAACCGGCGGCGGAGCGAGCAGAATGGAGTAAATATGCTCCGCTTTTCTCTTGCGCTCTGGCTGGCCGTGTTGTTACCGGCGGCGGACTTGAACTCGCTGCGATTCAAGGCCCAGAACATTGACCCCACTTGTAAACCCTGCGAGGACTTTTTCAAGTTCTCGGTTGGCGGATGGATGGCGTCCAATCCCATTCCGGCCGCCTATCCGCGTTGGACCAACTTCCAGGCTTTGGCTGAGCGTAATAAGGACTTGCTGCGCGAGATCCTGGAGGCGGCGGCGTTGGCGAAAGCGGCCCCGGGCTCCGATGAACAGAAGATCGGCGACTACTACGCCACCTGCATGGATGAGGCCAGCTTAGAGAAGGCCGGCTTCACGCCGCTGCTGCCTGACTTGAAGGAGATCGACGGCATCAAGAACCGGCGCGACTTGCCCCGGGTTCTAGCTTATCTGCATAGCACGGGGACGAATGCGCTGTTCAATTTCGGGGCGCAGCCCGATGCCAAGGATAGTTCGCGGATGATCGCGGGCGTGTTCCAATCCGGGTTGGGTCTGCCTGATCGCGACTTCTACTTGAAAACCGATGAAAAGTCCGAGACCATTCGCAAGGAGTATTTGGCGCACATCACCCGGATGCTGAAATTACTGGGCGACCAGGACGCCACGGTGTCGACGCGCATTTTCGCGTTCGAAAAACAGCTAGCCACGGCGATGATGGAGCGGACGCAGTTGCGCGACCCTAAAGCGACGAATCATCCGATGGCAGTGGCCGAGTTTGTGAAGCTGACTCCGGCTTTTGCCTGGCCCACTTACTTTAAGTTGCGAAAGGCTCCGGCGTTCGCCGTGGTCAATGCCGGGCAGCCCGAGTATTTAAAAGTCTTTGATCAGTTACTGGGCAGCGTGCCGGTGACCGATGTCAAGAGTTACTTGCGTTGGCAGGCAGTGCGCAACGCAGCGCCTTTTTTGACGACGGCTTTTGCCGACGAGGCCTTCAGCTTTACCAAGGTGCTGACGGGAGCCAAAGAGCAGTTACCCCGTTGGCGGCGTTGCGTGCAGGCCACTGATGAGCAACTTGGCGAAGCACTGGGCCGTAAGTTTGTCGAGAAACATTATCCGCCGAAGGCGAAGCAGCGTATGAACGAGTTAATCGATAACTTATTCGCCGTGTTACGTGAGGATCTGACGGCCGCTGATTGGATGGCCCATAGCACTCGAGCTCAGGCGCTCGCCAAACTCGACT
>JAYVRS010000993.1:0-3394 GCA_043776185.1 Bryobacteraceae bacterium
CGCGCAAAGACCTCCTGCGTATACACCCATTGCTTGCGGGCTTCCTGCGCCCGGGTCTGATTCTCAATCACCCGCTGCATGATTGCGTCAGCGCTGAGGCTGGTATCCGCAGAGAAGCAAACTGCCAGTATCCATGTACTCAACATAGACTTACTCGTCCTTGCCTTTGCCTTTGTCTTTGCTTTTATTCCCGTCGATTTCGATCTTCGGAATGCCCAACTTGCCACCGAGCTTCGCGAGCTTAGCCATGTCCAGGGCGCCGACAATGTTCACCACCGTCAGTTCCCGGGGCTCGGCGGCGAGAATCAGGAAGCCGTCAATGTCGCCATTGGGCCCTTTGTGGGTCATGATCTCCGTAAAGCCGCCTTTTTCTTTGACGCTGATCAAGCTGAGCCACTTACTATCCGCTTTTACCTTCGCCCGGACGTTCTCGGCATCGGCGAGGTTATAGGCAAAGTCCTTGTCGAATTCCAGGGTATAAACTTTCACTTTTTTGAGGCCCGCGGTGGCACCGGCAAGATCGCCGCCCACCAAGCTGGAGAAGCCCTTAATTAGGCCCATCTGCTCCGCGCCGAGGTCAATGTTGGATGACTCGCGAGCCTTCGATTCCAGTCCCTTCAAAAAGCTTAGGTCGATCTCCTGGGCCACCATAGGCAGCGCCAAAAGCGCCCATAAACATACACTCTTCATTGCAAGTTCTCCTCTTGTCTATCTGCCTGTAAATGAATCACGCGGGTCTCGGGGGCGCGCACCTGCCGCTCCACTTTGGTTAGGCGATCGGCCACGATCCGCAGCGCCATTTCCAACTGCTGGGCCGAATTTTCCGCCGCCAGCCGACGGTTCCGTTCGGCGTTGTACTGCCAGCCGAGGGCTGCCATCACTAACACTGCCGCCGCCACGGCCAGCCACTGCGATGAACTCCACCGCCGGCGGCTCTCGGCCTTGGCGATGATCCGCCCAGCCAGTCCCCCGGGGGCATCCTTACGGCGCAAAGCCGCTCTCAGCTGAATTTCGATGTCCTGCATGCGCTCTCCTTTCGCTGCATTTTCGCCCTCAGCATCACCAGTGCCCGATGCAGCCGGCTCTTCACTGTCGCCACCGGCAGCTGCAGCGCCTCCGCAATTTCTTGCGGTTCCATGTCTTCCTGGTACCTCAGGATCGTCACCACTCGCGCCGTAGCCGGCAATGCCGCCAGGCTGTCCGAAAGCTGCCGGCTCATCAGCGGATCGGCGATGCGCTGGGCCGCCGCCGGCTCAGCTACTTGATATAGTCCCGGACCATTCCGGAACTTTCCCCGCCGCACCTCGTCAATGCAGCGGTTGGCCGTCACGCGGCGCAACCAGTGCCGCACGTGGTCAATCGATTCCATCTGGTTCAGATTCTGATGAAGGCTCAAGAAGACCTCCTGCGTCAACTCCTCAGCCAACGCCCGATTCTCGAGCGAATGGTAGGCCAGCGAATACACCATGCTTTGGTGCAAGTGAACGATCTCGGCAAATCCCGGCAAACCCGCCATCTGACTACCTAATACGCACCAAGCGTGTCGTCGACTGCATCTTTTCTCCTCCAGGCTCTGCATGGGGCGTGGCACTAAAGATTTCCGGCCCCCACCTTCACCGGAAAGCGCTTAGACTTCCGGCGTCTTATTCCTAGAATGTGAACTAAGTATGAATTCTTTGCAAAAAGTTTCAGCATCCGTCAACATGTCGGGTAAGTTAGTCGGAGAACGTTCGGAGGAGTTGTTAATCGATGTCTCTTTTCTCTCGAGTATTCCCCATGTTGTGGGCCGCTAGCGCCTTCGCGGAGATCACGGTTTACCACACCGTCACGACGGTTCCCAAAGGAACTACCCGCCAGTTTACGGCCTATGTGCCCCATTCGCCGAATACCGTTGTATGGTCGGTGAACAATGTGGTGGGCGGCAGCGCCATCTATGGGACGGTTTCGGCCACTGGTTTTTACTCCGCCCCGGCCGTAATCCCGATGGCGAACGTGGTCTTTGTGGCCGCCACCAGCACGGCCTATCCCAACATCACGGGCAAGGCCACCGTCACCATCACCCAACCACAACCTTTCGTATGGAGCGTTAGTCCCCGAACCGTCGCCGCCGGTGCGCCCGCGGAGCTATCCATTAAGGGGAGCGACTTCGTTCCCGAAGCCATCGTCATGGTGAACAACTTACCATTCGCTACCACGTTTATTAGTAAGACCAGCCTCAAGGCGCGAGGCACCATCGCCGCCGCAGGGATGTTTAGCGTTCGGGTTTCGCACCCGAATCCCGGTGGCCTGATTAGCGATCCGGTGATGATCACGGTCACCGCGGCCACGCCATCGCCCGCAGTGACGGTCTCTCCGACAGCGGCCTACGTCACCCTGGGCCAAACCCGGCAATTCACCTCTAACACCGCAGTCACTTGGACGACTACGGCGGGCAGCATAGCGTCCGCCGGACTCTTCACGGCACCCGCCGTGATGCCCGGTTCGCCCGCGGTCACCATCCGCGCCACCAGCATGGCCGATGCCACTAAGTTTGCCAGTGCCGTGGTAACGCTGCAGGCTGGAAGTACGCCGGCACCCGAGGTAACGGTCTCTCCGGCGACGGCCAGCGTCACTCTGGGCCAGACCCAGCAATTCACCTCGAACAGCGCCGTCACCTGGACTACGACGGCCGGCACTATCTCGTCCGGCGGACTCTTCACCGCGCCCCCGGCCATGCCGCCCTCGTCGGCGGTAATTGTGCGCGCTACGAGCACCGCCGACGCAACCAAGTTCGCCACCGCTGCCCTCACGCTGCAAGCGACGCCCGCACCGCCCAGCCCCGCCCTGCTGAGTGCCGCCCGCTTGTTGGAGCAAAGCGGCTTTGGACCTACGCCTCAATCGCTGGCCACGGCCCAGCAAATGAGCGCCGCCGCTTGGGTTGACCAACAATTAAACTTGCCAGAAACGGCCATCGCGCTTCCCGCCGATATGAACGTCGCTCGTGCCCAGATTCTGAATCGGCTCGCCACCGCGCCCGATCAACTGCGCCAGCGGATGAGCTGGGCGCTGGGCCAGATTGTGGTGATTTCCGCGAACAAGAATATCTACCCCAATGAATATGTTCCTTACCTGCAATTGCTCAGTAAGCATGCCTTTGGGAATTACCGCACGTTGCTTAAAGAGATCGCGATCAGCCCGCAGATGGGTAAGTATCTCGATCTGGCGAACTCCAACAAGCCTGGGATCGGCGTTGGTGCGAATGAGAACTTCCCGCGTGAACTGCTTCAGCTCTTCTCCATCGGTCTCACCGAGCTCAACATCGACGGATCGCCGAAGAGTAACAACCCCACTTATACGCAGAATGACGTCCGTCAATTTGCTTTGGCTCTTACCGGCTGGACTTATCCGACCGCTC
>JAYVRS010000994.1:0-3392 GCA_043776185.1 Bryobacteraceae bacterium
TCGATTATTGATCTGAAATACAAGCAACTGAAAGAGACCTTCGATGTGGGCACCAAGCGGTCCAATCGTTTAAAGCTTACTCTCGACCGTAAGTTGGCCCTGATTTCGGATTTGGCAGCCAACGAACTGGTGGTGTTAGACGTGGCCTCCCGCAAAGTAATCAAGCGCATCGCCATCGGCAAAGCGCCCGAGGGCATCCTGCTCGATCCCAATGGCAAGCGCGCTTTTATCGCGGTCTCTGGCGACAATCATGTGGCCATTCTCGATCTCGACAAGCTGATTATTACGGGTAAGCTGGAAACTGGTGCCGGGCCCGATGGCATGGCCTGGATTCGCTAGTTGTAAGAGATCCATTTTTGCAGTCGAACCGTAGTAGAAATCGGTGCATCATCGAAAGGAGGTGGCGGGCCGTTGCGTGGTTCGCCGACCAGTTATGTTGAAACTCACTATCGTTCTCACGCTGCTGGTTGGCCTCGCTTGGGCTCAGCCGCATCAACATCCCAGCCCGTCCACTAAACCGGCCGAGTTACTCGAGGGGCTCGGCCATCATTCGCACCCCATTGCGACTAAGTCACTCTCAGCCCAAAAGTTCTTCGATCAGGGGCTCGCCCTCATTTACGGTTTCAATCATGATGAAGCCGTGCGCCTCTTCGCCCGGGCCGCCGAACTCGATCCCCTGTCTCCCATGCCGCATTGGGGCATCGCCCTGGCCTTTGGGCCCAATTACAACATGCCGCCCATGCCGGAGCGTGAGGCGCTGGCCTGGAAAGCGATCGAGGCAGCCACGGCATTGGCCGCCAACGCTCCGGGCAACGAACAAGCCTACGTGGCGGCCCTATTAAGGCGCTACTCAAAGGATCCGAATGTCGACCGCAAGCAATTGGCCGTGGCTTACAAGGACGCGATGAAAGAGGTGATGCGCGCGGATCCGGATGACCTGGACGCGGCCACGCTCTATGCCGAGTCGATGATGAATCTACGCCCCTGGCAGCTCTGGAGTTTGAGTGGCGAGCCGGCGGAGGGCACGCTCGAAATCGTCGAGGTTCTAGAGAGGATCTTGCGCCGCAGCCCGCAGCATCCGGGGGCGAATCACTACTACATCCACGCGGTCGAAGCGTCCAAGACGCCGGAGCGGGCGCTGCCCAGCGCGATGCGATTGGGCGGACTGATGCCCGGCGCGGGACACATGGTGCATATGCCTTCCCACATTTTCCTGCGCCTGGGCGACTTCGAGTCGTCCGCTGCGGTGAATGTTACAGCCTCCGAGGTCGACCGGAAATACCTGGCCCGCGCCGGCAAAGGTATGTACGGCCTGATGTATTACTCGCATAACTTACACTTCGTCTCCTATGTGCGCATGATGCAAGGCCAATTCGATGGCGCCCTGGAGTATGCCCGTTTACTACGGGAAAACGTCACGGGTGCCATTGACGAGATGCCCATGGCCGCCCCTTATGGGACTTACGAATGGCTCACGTTTACTCGCTTCGGTAAGTGGCGAGAGATGCTGGCGATGCCCGTGCCCCCCGAGAAAAATACTTACTTGAATGCCATGTATCGTTACTCGCGAGGTGTCGCCTTTGCCGGGTTGGGCCAAGTGCGGGAAGCCGAAGCTGAGCGTGAACGCATGGATGGTCTGATGAAGTCACTTACTGAGGCCGACCTGTTGATGATCAACCCGGCTTCTTCGGTGTTGAGCGTGGGCCTTGCCGATCTCGACGGCCGCATCGCCCGCGTGCGAGGCCTCGCCAAAGAAGAGGTTTCTCATTTGCGCAGGGCGGCCGAGTTACAAGACAAGTTAGCTTACATGGAGCCGCCGGAATGGCATTATCCCGAGCGGGAGGCGCTCGGCGGCGCATTGTTGCGGCAAGGCCAGGCGGTGGAGGCCGAGGCCGTTTTTCGTCATGAGCTGGAACTGAATCCGCGCAATGGGCGCGCGATCTTTGGCCTTCTGGAATCGTTGAAGGCTCAGCGCAAGCCAACCGAATGGGTGCAGAAAGAGTATGACGAGGCCTGGAAGTCGTCGAGCGCCAAGCTTCGCGTCGACGACCTTTAGGGCTTACCCAACGGGCTCGCCGGGCAGACTTCAGTGACCACCGTGTACTGGATGCCGCTGATCTTCCATCCATCAGAGGTCTTTACCAGCGTCACCGCGTCGATACCGCAATGAGTCCGCTGCCCGTCGCGATGAAAGTCATAGGGCGCCCAAAGCGTAGCCAAGTTGCCATTGATGCGTACCTCGGGATTCCACATGCGCTCGAGGATCTTGCCCTTGATAGTGGGCAGCCGCTCGGCAAATTGCGCCAGCGAAGTGGATGGCCCGGGTTCGCCGGTGGCGCGCAGGGCGAAGACGCGGCCCTCGGGCACGGTGACGGCGGCGGCGGCCATGCCGTCATGAGCGGCCATAGCGTCGAATAGTTTCTGCACGGCGGCCACGACGGATTCCTCGGGCGGAGTGAGAGCGAGTAGAAGGACGAGGGGCCACATGACCGCGATTGTAGCAAGTGGCGGGAACCAGTCGAAGTCGAATCGACCAACGCGCCGATTAGGGCGTTCATCGGTTTTGAAGACCGAGCCTACCACCGGGTAAAATTGGCTCCCACCCAGAGTCTAGCAAGACCCTAAGGGCTCGCGGTCATTCCGCCGATAGACCGATGTGGTGACAGGGCAAGATCCGCGAGTACTCGTGCTGATTCCTGTCTTTAATGACTGGGAAGCGGCTCGCCAAGTCGTCTCGGCGCTGGACCGTCGTGCGGTTGGTCGGCATTGGTCCATCCTGCTGATCGACGATGGCTCTACTGACCTAGTGCCCGAAGGCTTCGCTCGTGGGAAGCGCCAGTTGGAGCAGGTTTCTGTTCTGCGGCTGCGGCGGAATCTCGGCCATCAGCGCGCGATCGCGATAGGGCTTACCGAGGCGGCCAAATTCCATCCTGACGCGGTCGTTGTGATGGACGGCGATGGCGAGGACTTGCCGGAACACGTGGCGGTGCTGCTGGACGCCTGGCGCGGGCAGCCCGGTCGAATCGTCTTTGCGGAGCGACGCAAGCGCATGGAGAACTTCACGTTTCGCCTGCTCTATCACGGTTATCGATTGCTGCACCTATTATTGACCGGCATCAGCGTTCGGGTCGGCAACTTCAGTGTGGTGCCGGCTGCGGCGTTGCCGGCACTGTCGGCGAGCCCGGACCTTTGGAACCACTATGCCGCGGCGGTCTTCCGATTGCGATGGCCCTCGGCCACGGTGCCGCTGGATCGTGGCCGCCGCTATGCCGGCGAATCGAAGATGAACTTTGCCGCCCTTTGCGTACACGGTCTCAGCGCGATCTCGGTATTCGCCGATTTGGCGGGAGCCCGGCTGATGGCCTTGGCCATCTTGCTGCTGCCGATCGCTT
>JAYVRS010000995.1:0-3380 GCA_043776185.1 Bryobacteraceae bacterium
CCAGGCACTCTCGCCGACGTGGCTAGCTCTCTTGAGTTACCCCATTTGAGCTCTGATGTAAAGGGTACAGGGGCACCCCTGGGCATCCCTGACTTATCACTCCAGAGGTTAGGGCTGCGGGCCTCGTGCTCTTTGTCTAACGCTGCTATCCTGAAAACGGTCATTCCGGTTCGTTGCGGGATAGAGCCGAAGACAATCGATGCAGCATTTTTCCGAACTGAATGTTTGCTCCGCTTTGCGGGCCAACCTCGAAAAGAACCAATTCGTCACACCAACGCCCGTCCAGGCGCAGGCGATTCCGCCACTTCTGGAAGGGCGCGACGTCGTCGCGACCGCGCAGACGGGCACCGGCAAGACGCTGGCGTTCGCGATTCCGGTGATTGAAGCTCTCGCCGCCGTTCCCCGCACCCAGACCATCAAAGTCCTGATCCTCAGCCCCACCCGCGAACTGGCCATTCAGATCGATGCGGCGTTCCGGCAACTCGCCCACGGGATGCGCATCCGCACGGCCGTGGTAGTGGGCGGCATGAGCGAGACCAACCAGTTGCGCGATATCCAGGCCGGGGCGGAAGTGGCGATCGCGACGCCGGGCCGTCTCTGCGACTACCTGAAAAGGCGGCTGATCGATCTATCCCGCACCGCCACCGTGGTGCTCGACGAGGCCGACCGCATGCTCGATATGGGCTTCCTGCCGGACCTCCGCATGATCCTAGAAAAGCTTCCTGCCAAACGCCACACCATGCTTTTCTCGGCGACGATGGTGCCATCCGTGGCGGGTCTGGTGGCCAGTTACGTGCGCAATCCGGTGCGGATCGCCGTGGAGGCTAGTGCACAAACTGCCGCCCAGATCGATTTCTACTGCTACGAAGTGGCTCGGGGTTCCAAGTTTAATCTTCTCGAACATCTGCTCAAAAAAGAGAAGGGCTCTTTCCTCGTCTTCGTGGCGACCAAAGAAGGCGCCGAACGTCTCTCGAAATTCCTGGAGCGAGAGGGACACCCGGTGGCCGCGATCCACGGCGACCGCTCGCAGAACCAGCGGAACGCCGCACTGCAGGGCTTCAAAGACGGGGTTTACCGGATCCTAGTAGCCACCGACGTGGCGGCCCGCGGGATTCATGTGGATGATATTGGGCACGTGGTGAACTACGATTTGCCGCAGGAACCGGAGAACTTTGTGCATCGTGTGGGTCGCACGGGCCGTGCCGACGCACGTGGCGCCTCCTGGACCTTTGTCACTCCCTTCGAACGAGCCGATGTGCGCAGCTATGAGCGCGCCCTGGGGATGAAGGTGCAATATTGCGAACTGCCGCCGCTGCCCCGGCCCATTGGCCTGGTGGCGGATGTGCAGGCGTTTCTCAATTCGATGAACAGCGGCCTTCCGCCGGCCAACCAACCGGCCGCCAACCAGCCGGCCAACGAGCCAAAACCAGCCACGACGGGACCCGCTACTCGCCGCCGCCGCCGGCGCTGAATTGGCGTGTGGCGATCCCCTTTTTTGTGACGGCGGCCTGGGAAACCTAGTTTTCTTCTTCTCCGTTGCGCCCGCTTGGCTCATTTGCGGGAAGCAAAATTCGGGGGGGCTGGGACATTAGCGATGCCGGAGGTGACGCCTTCCCCGCTTCGGCGTTTGTGGAAGAAGCCGAGGGAAGCACCCGCGGCCAAGGCTAACTGCCAGGTGGCTGGTTCTGGAACTGCCGATGAAGGCTCGTTCACGACGATATTGAAGGTGGCGGAGCCGAGCGGATCCAAAACGCCGGGATCGTAGAAATTGTTGACCTCCGCACCGCCGAGAATTGAGATGGTTCCGCTGTAGGAGCCAATCGGATTGGTGAATGGGTTTGCCACTTCCACCGTGAAGAGGGGGAAATTAGCGGTGACGGCATTGGGTGCTAGGGTTAATGGCCCTAGAAAAAACGGCGTGACGTCAACGAGAAAACCGCTGCCTAGATTTACGCTGATGGAGTTCAAGTCTACGGTGACGGAATAACCGCTGGCGATAGTGCCGTTGAAGGTTATCACTTGTCCGGGAAGTGCAGGTAGGGTAGCGGGGGTGAGAGTGATGGTGAGTGACTCCGCCCACGACGGGGCGGCGCACAGGAGAAGGGCGAGAAGTAATTTATGGAGTTTCATTTGAAGATCGTTTTGCACGGATCACTTATGGAATGATAACCCGGCCAGCGCTGGTGAAGGTGCCGCTCGAATGCGTGCCGTTGATGTTGATGATGTTGGCGGATCCAGGGACGAGGCCAGTGCCGGGAATCGAGACGCGGAAGGCGGCCGTGCCGCCGGAGGCAATCGTGGCGGCACCGGCCGGGGCGAACAAACCGTTGGAGCTGCCGATCCGGATGGAGCCGATGGCGAGGTTGGAAATCGTGGACCTGCCGTTGTTCGTGAGCACGAGATCCACCAGGATGTTGTTACTGCTGTCGCGGGAGAGTGACCAGAGGCCCAGGACGTTGGTCGCTGGCGCGGTGGGCGAGACGGCGGGGAGGACGACCAAGGTGAGGGTCTGTTGGGCGGGCGACACGACAGCGTTGTTGGCGGTGACTGCGACGCGGTAGGTGCCTGGGGTGGTTGGGGTACCAGAGATGATGAGGTTGCCGAGGCGGATGCCTCCGAGGTTGCGGTCAGAGCCGGTGAGGCCGGGGGGCAAGCCGGTGGCGGTGACGAGCATGCCCTCGCCGTACGCGGGGTTCGTGGGGGCGGCGGCGTTGCTGGGCAGGATGCCAGTGGATTGGCGGGGATAGCCCTTGGTGGACACGGTGAGCGACGCGGGCTGGCCAGCGTAGGCGACCGCCAGGTTGGGCGAAGTGAAGGCGGGGCGTTCGTCGATGCGGAGTAGGAAGGGCTTGGTGGTGGTCCCAATCGCGGAGCTAGCGGTGAGAGTGATACCGAAGTTTCCACCTGTGCCCGGTGCGGGTGTGCCGGTGATCCGGGCGGGATTGCCCGAGGAGAACGTGAGGCCGTCGGGAAGCGTGCTGAGAAAGGTATTGACCGTGCCGCTGGAGGCGTTGATCAAGACGTTGGCGGCGGTGCCGACCGTGAGAGAGGATTGCAGGGGACTGGTGAATCCAGGCATACCAGGGACCGTCACCGGAAACGAATATAGAGTGAGAATACCGGAGCCGCTGGCCTTGGGGGCCACGAGGGGCTCGAAGAGTCCAGGGGCGGTACCGGCGGGCGGGGCAGCCGTGAGCGCGGCAGTTCCATCGCCCAAGTCGCGGAAAGTGATCCAAGGGGCGTTGGCGGGCGGTGTGAAGACCCAGCTCACCGTTGTGGAGGCGCCAGTGGACGAAAAATAGACGCTCTGGGTTTGCCCTGGGAAGACGGTGAGTTCCGTGGGCCCGACCCGGATCGCGTCGGGCGAGAAGCTCATTAAG
>JAYVRS010000996.1:0-3375 GCA_043776185.1 Bryobacteraceae bacterium
TCGATTATCGAAGACGTGAAGTGGCTGGGTTTCGATTGGGAGGACCGGCTTTTCTACGCCTCCGATTACTTTGGTCAGTTGCATGACTGGGCCGTGAAGCTGATTGAGGACGGGAAGGCTTATGTTTGCGATCTGACGGCGGAGCAGGTGCGCGAGTCGCGCGGCACGACGACGGAGCCGGGGAAAGCGAGTCCCTTTCGCGACCGGAGCGTGGCGGAGAATCGGGATTTGTTTGCGCGGATGCGGGCGGGCGAGTTTCCGGATGGGAGCCGCACGCTGCGGACGAAGATCGATATGGCGTCTCCCAACTTCAACCTGCGCGACCCCGTGATGTACCGCATTTTGCACGCCGAGCATCATCGGACGGGCAACCAGTGGTGCATCTACCCGATGTACGACTACACCCATGGCGAGAGCGATTCGATTGAGGGGATTACGCACTCGATTTGCACGCTGGAGTTTGAGGACCACCGGCCGCTTTACGATTGGTATGTTGAGAACCTCGGAATCCATCATCCCCAGCAGATTGAGTTCGACCGGCTGAACCTGACGAGCACGATGCTGAGCAAGCGTAAGCTGCTGATGTTGGTGCAGAAGGGGTTGGTGTCGGGGTGGAATGATCCGCGCATGCCGACTTTGTCGGGGATGCGGCGGCGGGGTTACAGCCCGGAGGCGATCCGCAACTTCTGCGGGAGTATCGGCGTTTCGAAGACGAACGGCAGCATTGAGTTTGCGCTGCTGGAACACTGTTTGCGCGAAGACTTGAACGCGCGGGCGGCGCGCGTGATGGCGGTGCTGGATCCGCTGAAGGTAGTGATCGACAACTATCCGGAGGGCGAGACGGATGAGCTCGAAGCGGTGAATCATCCGGACAATCCGGCGATGGGGAACCGCATGGTGCCGTTCTCGAAGGTGCTCTATATTGAGCGGGACGATTTCCGCGAAGTGCCACCGCCGAAGTTTTTCCGGCTGGCACCGGGCCGCGAAGTGCGTTTGCGATGGGCGTTTCTGGTGACATGTACGAGCGTGGTGAAGCATCCGGTGACGGGCGAAGTGCTGGAGATTCACTGCACGTACGATCCGGCGACGCGGGGCGGCAACACGCCGGATGGGCGCAAGGTGAAGTCGACCATCCATTGGGTGTCGGCGGAGCATGCGCTGGATATGGAGGCGCGGCTTTATGAGAGTCTCTTTATGGATGCGGTGGATGAGGAGCAGGACTTTACGGCGTCGCTGAATCCAAAGTCGTTGGTGACGATGGCGGGGAAGGTGGAGCCGAGTGTGGCGGGAGTGGCGGCGGGCAGTCGCTTTCAGTTTGAGCGCGTGGGTTACTTTTGCGCGGATCCGGATTCAACGCCGCAGCGGCCAGTGTTTAACCGGACGGTGCCCCTGCGAGATACATGGGCGAAGATCGACAAGTCGCAGAAGGTTTGATTGGTGGGGTTGGGCCGGTGGTGGTGGTTTTGCACCGTTGGCTCAGGAGAGGGCGTTTTTATTTTCATGATGTTGCGATTGGCATTTGAGTTGCTCTGTGAACGGTGAGGTGCGTATGAACCGATCAGGAACTTGGACGAGATCGTTGGCGCTGGGCGCGGTGTTGTTGTTGGCGGGATCGTCGGCTTTCGCCCAACGGGGCAGTGGCGGCGGTAATAGGGGCGGTGGCGGTGGGTTTAGTGGCGACCGCGGTGGCGGCTTCAGCGGCGGGAACGGTCGTAGTGGTGGCGGCGGGGGCTTTAGTGGCGGGCGGGGATACTCGGGCGGGCCGGGATATTCCGGCGGCGGTAATCGCGGGTACTGGTCGGCACCGGCGTTCCGGGGCAATGGCGGTGGTTACGGCGGCAATCGTTCGTATTATGGCGGAGGCTATTCCTCTGGGTATGGCGGCGGTCGCTTCTCGGTAGGCCGATTCTATGCGGGGCGAGGCTACTACTACGGCAATCGTTTCTGGGCGCGGCCTTACTTTGGCATCGGGATCGGGATTCCGTTTGGGTATGGCTACTACTCCAGCGCGTATTCCAATCGGGGATGCGGTTATTACGATGGCTGGGGATATTGGCAGCCGGCGCCTTGCTATCCGGATTCTTACGACAGTTATTACGGGTATTAGTTGACGAATTAAGCGGGCGGGCCAGGGTGCCCGCCCCACTCGTACAAGATGTTGCTATGATTTTTTTGAGGCCCCAACAGGGACCCCATTGACTTTCTCTTTTTCTTCGCCCACAATGGCGGGTATGGCGCTTACCCGCAGGCAAAAAGAAGTCCTCGAATACATTGCCCAGTTTCTGAAGGAGCACGGCTACTCTCCCAGCTACGAAGAGATCGCGCGCGGGCTGGAGTTGGCGTCTTTGGCGACCGTGCATAAGCACTTGCAGGCGCTGGAGCTGAAGGGCTACGTGCGGCGTGGCTTTAACCAAAGCCGGTCGGTGGAGATCGCCGATAAGTACGTGGACGAGCAGTTGCGGATGATGACGATGGGTCCGGCGCGGGCGGAGTCGCTGGAGGGGCATGGCGTCTCAGTGCCATTGCTGGGCCGGATTGCGGCGGGCGCTCCGGTGGAGACCTACGCGGCAGAAGCCACGCTCAACTTTAAGGATTTCGCGGGCAATTCCGACACCTATGCGCTGGAAGTGCGCGGCGAAAGCATGATTGACGATCACATTTGCAGTGGCGACTTTGTGCTGATTTCGAAGACCAACCAAGCGCGGGATGGGGAAATTGTGGTGGCGTTGGTGGATGGCACCGAGACGACGCTGAAACGCTTCTATCGCGAAGGCGACATGACGCGTTTACAGCCGGCCAATGCGACGATGGAGCCGATCCGCGTTCCGGCGGGGAATGTGCAGATTCAAGGCAAAGTGCTGGCCGTGTTGCGCAAATACTAGTATCCTGAAGGTCTGCGGATGTGGCGAAACTGGCAGACGCACCAGACTTAGGATCTGGCTCCCTCACGGGAATGGAGGTTCAAGTCCTCTCATCCGCACCAAATTGCCTGATTGCGCCGAAGGCGGGCCCCCTGGCCAGGCCGGGGGGCCGATCAACTTGCGGGCTACGGGTGGCGCACGTAGTTTCTCCAGCCGCCGTGATGGGTGAATTCGGTCACTTGGTTGGTTTTGGGGTCGATGCGCGCCACTTTATCGCCGGCCACGCCGGTGGGCAGCCAGACGGCGTCCTTAGGGTACGCAATGCCGCCTTCGGAATTGGCCGGGCCCACCGGGATGTTGGCCACCACTTTGGCGCTTTGGCATCGACGCGGGAGACCGTCTTGTCGCCGCAATTGCGTACCCACAGGCTGCCGTCTGGCTGCCCACCGGCGTGGCCGGCGATAAAGTGGCGGTGACGATGTTGGTTTTGGCGCCACCGACGAATTCGGCTTTA
>JAYVRS010000997.1:0-3371 GCA_043776185.1 Bryobacteraceae bacterium
GCGCCATTATCGGTCATGAAGATGAAGATCGTATTCTCCGCTAGTTTCAGATCATCCAGTTTCTGAAGAATGCGGCCGACATTGTCATCGATATTCTCGATCATGCCGTAAATATTGGCCACTTTCTCCGGCAAGCCTTGCTCAGCGTAGGGCTGCGAGTATTTTTTATCGACTAAGTAAGGGTCATGCGGCGAGTTAGTCGGCAGATAGGCGAAGAAGGGTCGCGTTTGGTGGCGTTCAATGAACGCGAGGGTCTCGCTCGTGAAGATATCGGTGCAGTAACCTTTAGCGCGCTCCCATTGCCCGTTGCGCAGCAGCATCGGGTTAAAGTAGTCGCCACCGCCTTCCGGCGCGGATGGCTGACGCAGTCCGCCACCCAGATGGACTAGCGCTTCACTGAATCCTTTGTCAATGGGGCGAGTGGGATAGCAATCGCCTAAGTGCCACTTACCGAAGATACCGGTGGCATAGCCGTTCTCGCGAAACACTTCCGCCACCGTCCGCTCGCGCGGATCCATCACGGCTTGCCCTTTGTAAGTGTCCGTAACGCCGGTGCGGTAGTAATAGCGACCGGTCATCAAACTGGCGCGGGTGGGCGCGCAGAGCGGTGCCACCAGAAAGTTTGTAAACTCTACCGACTGATTCGCGAGCCGGTCAATATGCGGCGTGCGCAGTTGCGGGTTGCCATGCACGCCTAAGTCCGGCGAGCCCTGGTCATCGGTCATCACCAGAACTACGTTCGGGGGGCGCTTCGTCTGGGCCCAGACATTTGCCGCGGCGGCTCCCGGTGCGAGGACAGCCAGAAATTCACGTCTTGATGGCATCGAGACTATCCTATCCCAGGGCTTTAACCCATCGAATAATAAAAGTGCTCGCGGACAATCTTGCCGTCGGCGACCGTATATAGCCCAATTTCCGCCATCGTGAAGCGCTTGCCGGTGGCCTTTTGAGTAACATCGTAGTTATATTCGATGGCGAAATTGTTACCGGCCACTAACGGCCCTTTCATCTCCGCGCTATGGACTTCGTGGTTCTCGATCCACCATTGGTTCTTGCCCTTGATGGCCGCAATACCAGTCATTTCGGCCGGCATCCCGGGCGCACTCGTTGATTCCACGCTGACAATTCCGTCGGCGTAGTATTTCTCAATCGCTTCCATATTCTTGCCCTGCCGGCAAAGCTCGAGCAGGCCGTTTGCAATTTCTGTTGTAGACATAGTTTAAGTCCTCACCCAAGCGCGTTTCTGATGACTTTTCAAGACGGCGGCCAGTAAAGTCATGCCATGCAACCCGTCGGCAAAAGTCGGGTAATCCGCCTTCGCTTTCGGGTTTAAGATATGAGCGTAGAAATGTTTAAACATCTGCTTATGCGAGTCGTCATAGCCTTCGCTATGGCCACCGGGTAAGTCCGCATAAGCGGCTGCGGCGGGCTTCATCAACGACCCATCTTTGATAATGATCTGATTCGGCTCGTTGCGATGACCGATCCAAAGCTCATCCGGACGCTCCTGATTCCAAGAGAGCCCGCTCTTGGTGCCGTAAACTTCCCAACGGAAAGAATTCTTATTGCCCGCCGATACCTGACTTACGGTAAAGCAACCCTTAGCCCGGTCACCCAACTTCAACATCACCATGCCGAAGTCATCGGTATCGATCGGCACCTCTTCATAGCTACCCGGCTTCAGCTTCTTGCCGGCAAAAGTCTGAATCGAGGCTTTGGGCTTCTTGCGCAGCGCATGCACCGTCGTCAGATCAGCGCAGACTTCGTTAATCTTCAGGCCCGTCAGAAACTGGATCTGGTCCATCCAATGCGAACCGATATCTCCCATCGCCCGCAGCGCGCCGTTATGCTCCCGCTCGATGCGCCAATTATAATCGGTGTCGTAAAGTAACCAGTCTTGCGAGTAAGTGCCCTGCACGACTAATACTTCGCCGATCTCGCCCGCGGCAATCAGCGCTTTCGCATTCTGCACCAAAGGATAATTGCGTAAGTTGTGCTGGATGCAATTGGCCAACCCTTTTTTCTCGGCCAGCGCGACTAGCGTCTTGGCTTCGGCCACGTTCATGGTCAGCGGCTTCTCGCACAGCACGTGCTTGCCGTGCTCCAAAGCCAGCTTGGCCTGGGGGTAGTGCAGCACGTTGGGCGTGCAGATGTGGACGGCCTCAATGGTGGGGTCCTGACAAAGCTCCTGCCAACTGCCGGAGCGCTCGATGTCGTGCTCCTTGGCAAACTTGGCCGACTTTTCCGGCGAACTGCCCGCCACGGCCACCACATCCACGTAGCCCAGGCGTCTGACGTTCTCCGTATGCACCGTGCCCATAAAGCCGGTGCCCAACATAGCGATTTGAATGCGTTTCATAGGGTCTTCGGTTGAGTGTATCGCAAGCGGAAAGCGCATGGGTAAAACGCAATGGACTTTGGCGTGCATGGCATAGTGTTGCATGCAAGTACGAATTCCCATGAAGGCGGGCGTCCGGCCCAGAAAAACCCGTGAAGCTGATCGGGCTGCGGCTGGCTTGGTGAGCGGATTGTGCGCCCCAGTGATGCTGATTGGCTATCTGATGGCCGGTTGGCGCCTGCTGTACGAACTCCGTTGGGGCCATAAATTTGGCATTGATGACGGAATTTGGTCACATTGGCAGGTGTGGGGTGCCGTCGCGTTGGTGAGCCATTTGCTCTGGTCCCGCTTAGCGCGGCACGCCGATGCAGATCTAGTGGGCACCCCATCACCCAGGACATATATGATGGACTGTGACCCTGCGCGAAGCCTTCCGTACGATGGCGGATCACCCCGTCCGCATTTTCGTGCGCCAATGGAACTGGAAGGCGGCCACGCTGAGCGCCCTGCTGCGAGCTCTGGTGTTCTATTTTACGAATCGCTCGGCGGGCTCCCGCGCCGCGTGGACCGCCTTGGGAGTTGAGTTCAGCTATCGCGTGGTCACCAGCGGCATCTTCGGTTCCTTACTGCAAATCTTAAGCCGAGTAGAGCCCAGGCGGGTATCGATGCTGGCGGTGCTGGTGGTGCTGCCCGGCTTAAACCAAGGGCTCGACGGCTTGGTGCATTGGTGGCAAGGGACGCCCAAACTGGGTTTGAGTCTGCTGATTGCTACCCTCATCACGCTGTGGGCTTCGCTCTTCAATTGGTACGCCATGCGCGAAGGAACGTTCGTCGTGGGCCACGGCCAGCGACCCTTCGCAGAAGACCTCCGCAGTCTACCCAGCCTCGTTTGGCGATTCTCCTTCGGGTGGCTGCGACGCTCGCGTTAGCCCCTTACTTAACGACAAAATCCACGGCCGCCGACACCTTGCCGTCGGGGTTTTTCACCGTCACCTTCACCACACCCTTCTTTGCGAAGTACTTGGCCGGAAAC
>JAYVRS010000998.1:0-3364 GCA_043776185.1 Bryobacteraceae bacterium
AGCCGCCAAATGGGAATGGGCTAACAACAACGGTGACAAGCCGAAGGCCATCATTCGCGCGTCCAGCTTTCGGGAAATCAAGGACCCGCCCAGCACCGAGCTCGAAGGGCTGGAACTGCTGCTCTACGACCCCTCCGGCACGAAATACGATCTGGTGGAGAGCAATCAAGCTCGCTTCACCAAAGGCGACCGCGTTCTGTTTTCCGAAGGCGACGTCCGCATCACGATGGGCATTCCGGAAGGCGGCGTGAAGCCCAACCGGGTGCTCGAAATCAAAAGCTCAAGCGTGCGTTTCGAGCTCGACTCGAACAAAGCCTCCACCGATAAGCCCGTCTGGTTCAAATTCGGCCAAGGCGAAGGTCGCGCGGTGGGTGCCGCCTACGATCCCAATCTGCGGGAACTGACGCTCCACAGTGGCGTCGAGCTAACTTGGCACGGGGCAAAAACGATGCATGTCGAAGCGGGCGAAGCACTCTACAAGGAGCACGAAAGCAAGGTTTACCTCAAGCCCTGGGCCAAGCTGACCCGCGAAAATCTGGTATTGAACTCGCAGGCGTCCATCATCGAGTTAGAGAAAGGCGTGGTGCGCCGGGTGGACGCCACCAACGCCGTGGGCACCGATCAGCAAAAGGGCCGCACGCTCGAATATGGCGCCGATGGCCTGCACATCGACTTCAACGACAAGGGCCAAGCCGAGAAGGTGGAAGGCAATGGCGCCGCCCGGCTGGCCTCCGCCAATGACCGCGAGCGCACCCTGATGAATGCCGCCCGCGTCCAACTCGATTTCCTGGCCACCGCCAAAGAAAGCACGCTCGAAAAAGCGTTTGCCCAAGGCAAAGCCCGGGTTGAATCCAAGCCCGTCGCCCGCCCCAAACAGACCCTGGCCGAAACCAAAGTCCTCACCAGCGAATCGATCGAGATGAAGATGCGCGCGGGCGGCGAAGAGATCGACACCGTGCAAACGCACGATCCGGGCGTTATCGAGTTACTCCCCAATCTACCCACCCAGCGCAAACGTCGACTGGAAGGCGAGCGCCTTTACTTGACTTACGGCAAAGAGAACGTACTTGAGAAACTGCAAACCGTCAAGTCGTCGACTCGTACGGAACCGGCCGCGATGCCCGTATCCAAGGCACCTCCGGTACTTACTTGGTCGCAAGACCTCGCCGCGTCATTTTCCCCCGCCGGCGAGATGACCAAGCTGGAGCAGTGGAATCACTTTCGCTATCAGGAAGGCCCGCGCCAAGCCACGGCCGACCGCGCGACGCTGGAGCAGGCCAAAAGCGAGATCAACCTCACCGGCAAGGCCCGCGTCTGGGACCCCACCGGCTCCACCGACGCCGATAGTATCCTACTCGACCAAAAGACGGGTGACTTTTCCGCCACCGGCCAAGTCCGCAGCGTGCGCGAAGGTGAGCGCAAACCCAGTGCCGCCGGATTGATGAACGGCAGTGAACCCGTCCGCGCTACCGCCAACCAAATGTTTTCGACGTCTAAGAATACTCAAGTGCGCTATGAAGGTCGCGCCGTCATGTGGCAGGGCGCCAATCGACTTAGTGCCAATCGCATTGATATTGACCGGCCGGCGCAGATACTCAAGGCGAATGGACAAGTGGTTAGCCAGTTACTCGATCGGCAAGCCAATCCGAAAGTGCCGGGGCAGGTATTTACAATTGTCCGAGCGCCCGAATTGATTTACTCCGACAAAGAGCAGCTGGCCCATTATCGCGGCGGTGACGTGTTACTTACGCGGCCGGGTTTACAAGTAAAAGGGCAAGAGATCCGCGCTTACTTGGCGGCGGAAAATGCCGAGTCGAATTGGGAGGGCCCCAACGGCGGGTTGGAAAAGGCCTTCGCGGAGGGTAAGGTGGAAATTGTCGAGACACGAGATACGAAGTCGCGCCAGGGCTGGGGCGACCATGCCGAGTATTACGTCGGCGAGGCCCGCCTCGTTCTGGAAGGCACGGGTCCACGCATGGTGGAGTCCTTGGCCGGTGTACCGCAGCGTACCACCGAGGGGAAAAGCTTGGTCTGGTTCGCGAACAGCGACCGCCTGATTGTCGACGGCGAAGAAAATAAGCGCGCCATCTCTAATCTACGCAAGAAGTAACGCACGTACACTAGTCCAATGATGCTCGCCCTGCTGTTGTTCGCGGCCCAGGCCCTGCCGCCCTGGGAAGCCGGAATGCTCGACATCCACCAGATTCACACCGGCCGTGGCAATGCCGCCTTGTTCGTCTTCCCCGACGGCAAAACGATGCTGGTGGACGCCGGCGCCGTTCCCGATAAATCGGGGCTAGAGCCAGGGTTAGAACTGGGGCCCCGCCGCCCCAATGCCAGTCGCACTCCGGCTGAATGGCTCGCCGCCTATGTCCGCCGCCACACCGGGAAGCTTGACTACGCCGTGACTACCCACTATCACGACGACCATATGGGCGCCCTCGCCGACCTCGCCAAACAAATCCCCATCGCCACCCTAATCGACCGTGGCGACCTGCCTGCTCCCCCGCCCTATCCGGTGGTCAGCAACTATCTCGGCTTCCGCCGCACGTTTCCCAACGCCCAAGTCTTCCAGCCCGGCCGCGCCGATCAAATCACCAGCAAAACCGCCAATTTCGAAGTGCGCAACCTCGCCGCCAATGGCACCATCTGGACGGGTAAAGGCACGCGCAAGGTGGTCCCCCCCTCCGCCGAAGCCACCGAAAACGACCTCAGCATCGCGCTCCGCCTCCGCTACGGCTCCTTCGACTACTACACGGGAGGTGACCTCGCCGGGGTCGTCCTGGATGACGCGCCTGCCTGGCACGACATGGAAACGCCGCTGGCCGGCGTCATCGGCCGCGTCGAAGTGGCCGTCCTCAACCATCACGGCTGGCTCGACACCACCAACAACACTTTCCTGCGCGCCTTGCAGCCACGCGTCGTCGTCATCCCGGCCTGGCACGCCACCCACCCCGACCAGGGCGTCCTGCGCCGCCTGCGCTCTCCGCGCCTCGGCTTCCCCGCACCGGACCTATTCATCACGGAGCTACTCGACGCCCCCCGCGCCGTCTTCGCCTATCTCAGTCAAAGCTTCAAAAGCACCAAAGGCCACATCGTGATCCGCGTCGCCCCCGGCGGCCACACCTACTCCGTCTACGTCCTCGATAGCGAAAGGGAAGAGCCGGTCATCAAGGCCGTTCACGGTCCCTACGAAAGCCGCTAGTTGAAGTCGTCCCTCATGGCAGCCTGCCAGAAAGCGTCAAATCCCGGGAGGCGTGGGGGACGATCCCTGCCGGGGCCCTGCGGCTGAAGTGCGGGAGTTGATAGCGAAGCGACAACTCTAACGGAGCTTTTTGCGGGCACAGTGAATTAAACGCGCGGC
>JAYVRS010000999.1:0-11614 GCA_043776185.1 Bryobacteraceae bacterium
GCCCAGCACGAACGCCGCATCCACTTGCGTCAGTCCATTCCGCTTTCGCCACCGCACCACGTTCGCCATTTCCTTTAGGCTACCCTGTAATATTACAAAATGCCGGCGACCCGGTTGGGTCCAAATCTGGACGCTTCGCGGCCGCGTGTCGGTTCGCCTCATCCCGCACCTCCCACCGCGAATACCGCCATGCCTCCGGGCCGTGCGCGATCGGTCGGCGATCGAAGCGAATCCCCCCTCACCACCATCTGCTTCGGCAGCTTCTCACACTCTCTAGAAAAGCAACTTCAAGGCGAACTGAATCTGCCGGCCCACTGCCCTTGAGTTGCTCAACTTCCCGAACGTACTGGAATCCACCGAAAGCGCGGCGCTGTTGGCCGATGCGAGAAAGAAGGTGGGGGTGTTGGTCAAATTGAAGAACTCCGAACGGAACTGGAGCGTGGTGCGCTCCGTGAGCTTCGTGTTTTTGAAGACCGAGAAGTCGACGTTGACTGACCCCGGTCCCCGCGCCACGTGACGCGCCGAGTCACCGAACATCTGAATGCGGGCTCCGGTAGAACTCAGCACCGTGCCCGGTATCCGGAATGCTGCGGGGTTGAAGTATTGGTCAACTCCTTTGTGGGCGTACATGTCAACTCCCGGCACCCGATCAGGAACATTGAACGTCGCAAATGTTTGAGGCACCAAGGACACGCGAATGTCCGTCGGAAATCCGCCCCGGATCACGCTGATGCCGTTCACTTGCCATCCGCCCACCAGCTTGCCCATCGCACCGCCTCCGGGCAGAAATGCCTTTCCGGGGCCGAACGGAAGCTCATATCCGAAACTCGCCACAAATCGCTGAGGAATGTCCAGCGGCGCTGGGCCATTGTCGCGCTTTCGATTGAAGGCATCGAGGGGCAGGGACGTGCTGCCGTTCTGCGAATAAGAACTATCGCCGGAGCCATTCGTTTCCAGATTCTTCGAAATGGTGTAATTCGTCAAAAGGTTGAAGCCTCGCGAGAACCGCTTCTCTACCTTGAAATTCACCGCCTGATACATATTGTTCGCGTCGCTCGCGCTGATGCCCTGCGTACCATTGATCTTGGGAGCTCCGCGATACTGCTGCGTATTCTTGCCCACTAAAGCAAAGGCGAAGGGCACTTGGCCCAGGTTGTTGCGCGCTCCCAAGTGCGTTCCCTTGGCACCCGAGTAAGATGCTTCCAGCAGCCAGGTTCCGAGTAGCTCGTATTGCATGCTGTAGTTCCACTGCTGGAGATTCGGATAGGGAACATTTGTGAGGTTCGCCGTTTGAATCGTAAAAGCCGCCGGAAGTTGCGGAGTGAATTGGCTCAAGGTCGGGTCGGTCGGAGCCAGCACGATCGGCGTATTCACCGTGAGTGGCGGAAGCACCGTAGCGCTTGGCGTCACCGTGGGATTCACCAGTGTCGCCACGTTGGGGATATTCATCGAAAAGATGGTGGTCTGCTCGTTTTGATCGCGCAGCCCGTAGAAAATGCCGTAACCCCCGCGCAGCACCAGTTTGTTGGTGGCGCGATATGCGAAACCGAAGCGCGGCGCGAAGTTCTTGTGATAACCCTGCACCAGGGCGCGAGAGTAGCCGTTCTTTCCCGGCTGCACGAACTGTTGTAGCTCGAAACTATACAGGCCGCCGAGATCGCGATCGTCCACGGGTTGCGTGTAGAGCTCGTACCTCAGGCCAAGGTTCAGCGTCAGCCGTTTGGTCACCTTCCAATCGTCCTGCACAAAGCCCGCCGTATAGATTGAGCGTTGCCGGCCCCAATCCACCATGCGAGTCGACGGATTCTGCACCGAAGGGAAGCCCATCAGAAAATCCGCCCACGGGTCGCCCGAATTGGAGTTGTTCGAACTCGAACTCAAGATCGAGCCAAAGATGTACTGGCCGAAACCGCCGCTCAGGTTGTCAAAGCGATTCCGCCGGAAGTCGCCTCCCATTTTGAAGGCATGGTTGCCCTGAATCACCGTGACGTTGTCCACCGCATGGAACACTGTCTCCACGTTCAGATTCGTCGAACCGCCGCCGAACTGCGAGTACAGTTGTTGGCCGCTGATCTGTCCGGTGGGGCTGAAGGTCATCGTCGGGAAGCCCTGCACGGGGAACGGAAACAGGCTCAGTCCCACCTTTTTGGCGAAGTCCGCCGCCTCTCGCCCATCGCCGATCGTGCTGCCGTTGTAACGGGTGACGCCAAAGCGCGCTTCGTTGATCACATGCGAGCTAAAGATGTGGACGTCGTTCAATACGGACGAACGGGAGTAAGCCAACTGTGCGCTTCCGCCCCCCAAAACTCCGGGAAAGATACCGCGATTCGGTTGATCCACATTGGACCAGGAATAGCGTCCGAACAGGGTATTCGATTGACTCAGCTTCTGATCCAGACGGACGTCAAACTGGTCACCGTTGATTTGGGTTCGAGGCTGCCGGAAGTAATTCCGCCCAATCGCCGTCGACGCGCCAAAGTTCGGTGCAGGAATCTCCGCTTCGATTCCGCGGCTCGTCTGGCTAATGCGGTTCGTCGGCACAATGTTGCCCGGAAATGGATCGGAGATCACCGCGCCGGTGGGGCCGACGCGCCGGGCTAGCGGATCGTAGATCGTCTTCGGCGATAGCGAAAAGTCACCCGCGCGAAATGCCATTGGCGCGATGTCGTAGATGGTGGAATTCGAGGTCGTGCGTTGCCGCGTGCCCTGGTAATCCACAAAGAAGAACGTCCGGTCGCGGCCTTTATAGAGCTTGGGAAGATTCACCGGCCCGCCTAGCGCAAAGCCGAACTGGTTCTGCCGGAAGGGCGGCTTCGGGACTCCCGCCGCATTCGAAAAGAAGTTATTCGCGTCGAACTTATCATTGCGCAAAAATTCGAACAACGCGCCATGATACAGATTCGTTCCCGCTTTGATCGTCGCGCTCACCACGCCGCCCGCTGCATGGCCAAATTCCGCGGAGAAGTTATTCGATTTCACTTTGAACTCCTCGAGCGCATCCACCGAAGGCGTGAATAGCACGCTATTGCGCCCAATTGCGCCCGCGTTGCTGGTCGTATTGTTCGAGATTCCATCGAGCAGAATCTCGTTGCCCGAAAATCGCCCGCCCCCCGTGGCGAACGTCTGGTTCGAGCCGATGCCGAACACCTCCGTCGTGTTGCCCGCCAATAGCCCCAGCGCGAAGACGTTCCTGCCGTTCAGCGGCATGTCGAGCACCTTCTTGTTCTCGATCACTTGCCCCAGGGATGAGGATTCCGATTCGAGCAGCGGCGCGCGCGCCTCCACTTGCACCGTCTCGGTGATGTTGCCCGGCTCGAGCGAGATCGGAAGCATCACCGTCTGGTCCACGCGCAGGATGATATTCGACAGCGTCTTGCGCTTGAAGCCAGTGAATTCCGCCGTCACCTCGTACTCGCCGATCGGCATCAGCGGTGCCAGAAATTGGCCCCGGTCGTTCGTGCTGACGTCTCGCTTCGCCGCAGTCGATAGGTGCTTGAGCAGGATCTTGGCCGTCTGAATCGCAGCGCCCGAGGAGTCCTTCACTTCGCCGCCGATATTACCGGTGGCCATCTGTCCGAATGCCACGGAGATGAATAGCGCCGCCAAGGCGATCGCCATCTTGATGATCTGATTCATGGAAGGAAACCTCGCTAGTTATCTGTTGGAGCTACTACGCCGGCAGCGGAACGCCGGGTAAGCTGTCTTAACCGCGTGACACTTCAAGAATGGCGGCGACCGCCCGATCCAGTTCGGCCATGGAATTGTAAATGTGCGGAGAAATACGCAAACCTTCGGCGTCGCCTGAGTCCGTAATTGCCAGGGCGAGATGGTGATTCTTCCACAGCCGATCGAAGCATTCCCGCGTCGGGCGACTGGTGATCTGCACCTTCACGATCCCGGCCGATAGCTCCGGCTGCAGGTTCGTCTTCATCCGGATGTTCGGCACATTCGCGAGCTTATGCTTCAAATACGCCGCGAGCGCGCGAGCGCGCTCTTCCACCTTCTGCGGACCTACCAGATTGTAGAAGTCAATCGCCGCGCCGAAGGCCGACACGCGCGGATCGTCACGCTGGCCGACGTTCTCAAACTTGCGCGCCCCCTTCAGCGTCTCTGACCATCCGGCCGTCACAATCGCCGGCCAGATGCGCGGAATATGCGATTCGCGAACATACAATACGCCCGCTTCGAGCGGCCCCATCATCCACTTATGCGCACTGCCGGAGAACGAGTCGCAACCAATCTCCCGCAGGTTGATCCGCAGCATTCCGAAGCTCTGCGCGCCGTCCAGATGCACCCACGCATTACGCCGATGGGCCAGTTCGCAGATCTCGCGCGCCGGGAACACCGTGCCCGTCGTGCTGGTGACGTGCGTGAAGGCCACCACCTTGGTGCGTGGCGTAATGGCGCGTTCAAACGCCGCGATCAAAGCTTCCTTGCTTACGGCTGGAATCGGCACGGCCACCGTTTTGATCACCAGCCCGTGCCGCTTCGCGCGAACCATCCAAGCTTCCTTGTTGCTCTGATGATTGTGATCCGTAATCACGATCTCATCGCCGGCCTGCAGGTCGATACCCTGCACAATCAGGTTCGACGCTTCGCTGGTGTTGCGGGTGATGGCGATTTCGTCGGCCGAGGCCCCGAGCATTCCCGCCAGCTTGCCGCGCACCTCTTCCTGCATGGTCTTGAACTTCTCGCGATTCTGCATCGAGGGGTTCGTGTTGAAGTCCTTCGCGAACTGCGCGTGACGATCCGAAACCAGGCGGGACGCGGGGCAAATGTTGGCCGCGTTAAGATACACCAGTTCCTTCTCGAGCGGAAACTGCTCGCGCACCAGATCCCAATAGGCATCGGGATTGGCGATGGGCGCGGCGTTCAGCGCGGCGGCCAAGCCGCCCCAGGCGGAGACCACACCCAGAAATCCGCGCCGGGACCCATGAATCGATTTAGACATATTTTCGCTCCTCTGACGAGTAGTTAAGCTTTGCCGCTGGAAAGATCGCCCAGGCCTTCCAGCACCATCTCCACCTGCTCGAACGTGTTGTAAAAGTGGGTCGATACCCGAATGCCGGCCACGCCGTGCGGATCGGCCGGATACTTGATTCCGATGGCCCGCTCCGCCACATAGAGGTCGTAGCGCTGGCGCAGGTACTCGCGCAGTTTGGCGGGAGCGACATTGTCCATACCCAGGCTGGTGATCGCACCGGACAGCTTCGGATCGTTGGACGTGTACAGCTTGACGTGCGGGATCTGCGCCGCTTGCGCGCGGAAGTAGCTGCTGAGCGCGCGGATCCGCTGCTCAATGCGCGCCCGCCCGATCGCGTTCTGAAAGTCGATCGCATCTTCGAGCGCTGCCACCACCGGCCACGGGCGCCGGCTCACGTGCTCGTATTTCCGGGCGTCGGTGAGCGTCCACCAGTTCTCCGAAACGATGTTCGGCCAGATCTTCTCCTGCAGTTCCCGGCGCACGTATAGCAGTCCGGTGCCCGCCGGCGAGCAGAGCCACTTGTGGCACGTGGTCGAGTAAGTATCGACACCCAAATCCTTCACGTTCACCGGAATCATACCGGGTACCTGCGCGCCATCGATGAAGCAGTAAAGGCCTTTGCTATGCGCAAGCGCGGCTAGTTCCTTCACCGGAATGAAGGTCCCGGTCACCGTGTCGCAATGCGTGGTGGCGATGGCGCGAGTCTTCGGCGTAATCGCCGCATCGAACGCATTCAGGATTTCCGCCGTGTTCTTTGGCGGCGTGCCGATGGGCACTTCCTTCACCACCACGCCGTATCGTTTCGCCTTCACCAGCCAAGGCTGACGGTTGCTGTCGTGCTCCAGATACCCCATCAGCACTTCATCGCCGGCCTTCAGGTCGATGCCCTGCGCCACGAGATTATTGCCCTCGGTAGCGTTGCGGAGGATCGCCAATTCGGGAGCAGTGGCTCCGATGAACAGCGCCGCTTTCTCGCGGATCGCCTCCATCCGGCCTTGCAGCGTACTGCTATTTTCATTGGGATTTTCGGCCATCAGCCGCCAATAGGTCAAGAGATTCTCGTACACCGGAATCGCCGTCGGGCCCACGGTTCCGTTGTTCATGTAGGAGAGGCCCGGCGTCAGCAGAAACTGTTTGCGGATCTTTTCCCAGTAGCCTTTATCTACCTGCCAGAGGCGCACATCTTCCACGGTTGCGGCCAACGCCGACTTGGCCGCGGCCAGCGATGTGATGGCTGCGCCAGCGCTCAGAAAGCCGCGGCGCGATTGTTCGAGCGGATCCCGATTCACGCTTACGCCACCCCCGCCGACAGCTCTTTCATCGCCTTCAACACGCGGTCCACCTGCTCATAAGTATTGAAGAAGTGCGTGGAGATACGCACTGACTCGCTGCTGGCCGGCGTATAGGTGTCGTACTTCTGCCGCAGATACTCCCGGATCCGTCCACCCGGAATGCCCTCGATCCCCACCGTCGTCGTGCCGCTCGTCATCTCCGGATCCATCGGCGTATACAGCTTCACCTTCGGAATCTGGCCGACCTGCTGGCGCAAGTAAGTGCCGAGTGCCTTCGTGCGCTGCTCCAACCGCGGACGTCCGAGCGCCAAATGAAAATCGATGATGTCCTCGAAGGCGGACACGCACGGCCAGGGGCGCCGGCTCAGTTGATCGTACTTGCGCGCACCCGGCGGATCCACGCGGGCGATGCTCATCACGGGAGAAATGCGTTCCTGCACCTCCCGTTTCACGTAAAGAATCCCCGCGCCCGCCGCTCCGCAAAGCCATTTGTGCGAGTTGCATGCAAAGCCATCCACTCCCCACTCCGCCAGACTGAAAGTCGCCATGCCCGGGCAATGCGCGCCATCGACGAAGCAAAGGATGTTCTTGCTCTTGGCGAGCGCCGCCAGCGTCTTCACGGGAGTGAAGCAGCCATAGCCGCCCAATGGATTGCCGAAATGCATCACGCGAGTTTTGGGCGTAATCGCCGCTTCAAAAGCGTTCACGATCTGCGCATTTGTGCACGGCATCGGGAACTTCACTTCCTTTACCGTATAGCCGAAGCGCTTGGCGTGACGATAGCGGGTCTCGCGCAGGCTGGGGTGCTCATACTGCGTAATCAGCACTTCATCGCCAGCCTGCAGGTCCAGCCCCTGGGTCAGAATGGTCGTACCCTCGGTGGTGTTGCGCGTAATCGCGATCTCGTCCGGCTTGGCTCCGACAAATGCGGCCAGCTTGAACCGAATCTGCTCCTGCCGATCCTGAAAGATGGCGCTATTCTCATTCGGATTCACCGCGAGCATATGCCAATACTTGTTCAAGGCGTTCACCACCACCTTGGGCGTCGGCCCCAGCGTGCCAGTATTGAGGTAAGAGAATCCGTCCTCCATCAGGAACTCGGCGCGAACCTTGGCCCAATAGCCATCGTCAGACTGCCAGCCCGTGTGCGGCGTGGTGGACAGCTTCTGCATCGACTGCGCGAATGCACTCTTCACCTCCGTTATCGTGGCGGCCGCAAGAGCCGATGTCCGTCCCAAAGCGGTGAACATCGATCTGCGAGAAACAGCATCTTGCTGGGGCATGAGGATTCTCCTGGTGATAGCGCAACTGACGGGAGTCGAAACGTTAAGGTAAGTTCTTTCGGCAAACACTGTCAAGCCGCGCCGTAAGTGTCCTAATAGAAAAACGGAGAAATTGGTCTAACCAACCCTCCAAAATTGCCCGATCAATCCAGTTTTGCCGTTTTCGAGCTCAACCACTGCGCCAATTCGCCGGTTCGCCTTGACACTGAGTGAAGGTGCCTTCATCATGCCGGTATACTGGTGCCCATCAGCCCCGGCATGCTTCAGGAGATTTTGTATCATGTTTGCCAGATTTGCCATCGCGCTTGCCTTCGCCTCCCTCGCCTTTTCCCAAACCACCACCGCTTCTTTGCTCGGAGTGGTTCACGATAACAGTGGCGCGGTGCTGCCGGACGCTGCCATTTCCGCGCTCAATGTCGCTACCGGCTTCGAGCGTTCGGTGGCCTCGGACTCTACCGGCGCCTATCTCCTCACCAACCTGCCGATCGGCGAATACAAAGTCACCGCGACGAAGCAAGGCTTTTCCAAAGCCGTGCTCAATGGCATCACGCTGGTGGTGGATCAGAATGCACGCGTGGATATTTCGCTCAATGTGGGCAACGTCGCGGAAAGCATTGTGGTCGACGAACGGATCGTCGGCGTCGAGACGCGCGCCACCTCCGTCGGCGAGATCGTTGACCGCACCCGCATTCAGGAACTCCCCTTGAATGGCCGCAACACCATGTCGCTGGCCCGAACCGTGCCGGGCGTCATTAGCGTCAGCACGCCCACGGTGCAAACCCAAAGCCGCTCCGGCCCCAGTATCACCGTGGCGGGTGGCCGCAACACCACTAACGAGTTTCGCTTCGACGGCATCTCCTTCAAGAACCTCACCCAGAACACCGGCTTGAATTACCCGTCGCCCGATGCCCTCCAGGAGTTCCGCATCATCACCAGTAACTCGAGTGCTGAGTACGGCCGCAATTCTGGCGGCATTATCGTCTCGGTCACCCGTGCCGGCACCAATCAGTTCCACGGTTCGGCCTGGGACTATCTACGCAACAGCTCGTTGAACGCCCGCAACTTCTTCTCCGTCAGCAAGCCCACGCTGCGTCAGAATCAATATGGCTTCACCGCGGGCGGCCCCATCGTCAAGAACAAGCTCTTCGTCTTCGGCTCCTATCAAGGCACCGAAGTGCGGCAGACCAACCTTCTGGCCACCGCGCGTCCCGCCACCGAACTCGAACGCGGCGGCAACTTCTCCGCCTCCGCCCGCCGCCCCAACGATCCCTTAACCGGCCAACCGTTCCCGAACGGCATCATTCCCTCCACCCGCTTCGATCCCGTCGCCGGCAATCTCATGCAAAAGTTCTTGCCCTTGCCCAACACCTCCGACGGCCGCTGGGCCATGAATGTCTCCCAGCCCAGTAGCGACAAGCAGTACCTCTTTCGCGTGGACTACCTCTTGAGCCAGAAGAATATGATGGACTTCCGTTACTTCCACGAAGGCAGTAACCTCCGGGTGCAGAGCGGCAATATCGCTCCCTACGCGCCGACCTCCCAGGGACTGAAGGTCGGAAATTATGCCTTCCACGATACCCATACCTTCAGTTCCAACCTGCTGAATGAATTACGCCTCGGCGTCAACCGGCTCAATTCCTTCGTCAACGTCCTCGACCACACCCAGCTCTCCGATCTCGGGGCCGTCTATCCCGGGGTCATCACGCCGCAGATGCCGAACATCGGCATCAGCGGATACTTCAATCTGGCGACCACCGATATCTTCGCCGAGCGCCCGAACATCTATCAAATCGGCGACACCCTTCGCTGGATCAAAGGCAAACACTCGCTGAGTTTTGGCGGCGAATGGGAACGCACGGAAATGGTGAACCGCGGCTCGTCCGGCAACCAAGGCACCTTCGCCTTCGATGGTTCCGTCTCCGGCGTCGCGTTTGCCGATTTCCTCATCGGACGGCCTCTGCGTCTTACCCAAGCCAGCCCCTACGAACGCCTCGTCAAAGGTTTCGACTGGTATGTCTTTGCCCAGGATGATATCCGCGTGAGTTCGCGACTCACCATGAATGTCGGCTTGCGCTACCAATACTTCCAGCCCTACAACGCCGTCTACAACCGCACCAATACCTATCGCGCGGGGCAGAAGAGCACGGTCAAGACCGATGCGCCTCTGGGCATGGTGTTCCCCGGTGACACCGGCATTTCGCGCGGCTTAGTGCCCGCTGACAAGAATAACTTCGCCCCGCGGATCGGCCTGGCCTGGGATCCCTTTGGCAAAGGCCAATTCAGCATCCGCGCCGGCTACGGCTTGTACTATGACGACATGCGCTCCGACCTCTGGACCTACCCAGCCGTCAACCAGCCGTTCGTCATCAGCAACACCATCAACAATCCGCCGGCCTTCGCGAACCCTTATCAAGGCCGCGTGAATCCGTTCCCCTACGTCTACTCGCCGGACACCGCGAAGTTCACCTTCCCCATGGGCCTCTTCACGGTGCTCGCGCCCACTATGCGCTCGCCTTACACCCACCAGATGAATTTCACGATCGAGAAAACGCTGCCCGGCAACACCATCTTGCGCGCTGGCTATGTCGGCAAAATCTCGCACAACTTATTCCAGATGCTGCAAAAGAATCCGGCCACTTACCTTCCCGGCCAATCCACCACGGCCAACACCGACGCCCGCCGGCCGCTTCTGCCCGGCGTTTATGCGAGCTTCCGCGAGGTGGCCACTAACTCAAATGCCTCCTATCATTCGCTGCAGCTCTCCCTCACCCGGAGATTCAGCAAAGGCCTCACTTTCGTCAGCGGCTATACTTTCGGTAAGTTGCTCGACTATTACTCGGCGCAGAACCTCGGCCAAGTGCCGCAGGATCCTTTCAATTCCCGTCTCGATCGCGCTCGCTCCGACGAAGACCGCAACCATGTCTTCACCGCCTCCTTCGTCTATGAGCTTCCGTTCGCGCGCAAAGGCTGGGTGGGCAATGCCATCGGCAACTGGTCACTCTCCGGCCTGATTGTGGCCTCCAGCGGGCTGCCCGTCTTTGTTACCGCCGGTCGTGATAACTCCCTCACCGGCGTCGGTTTTGACCGGCCGAACCTCGTCGGCACTCCAACCCGCGATTATTCCAACAAAAACGACATGATCCAAAAGTTCTTCAATACCAATGCCTTCGTCGCCAACGGCCCGGGCCTTTACGGCACCGCGGGCCGCAATCTCTTCAGCGGACCCGGCCTGCTCAGCACCGACTTCTCCCTCGTCAAGACCTTCCGGCTCGGCGAAAAACGCGGGAACTTACAGTTCCGGTCCGAATCCTTCAACACGCTCAACCGGGCGAACTTCGGGCAGCCGGATGGCGTGCTCATCAACCAAACCTTCGGCCGAATCCAAACGGCGGGTGACCCGCGCATCTTACAATTCGCGCTCCGGTACCAATTTTAATGAAACTTGCCATTTGCTTCACCCTGGGCACCGTCTTTCTGGCGGCGCAAGAATCGGAGTATTCAGCTTCGAAACATGGCGGCACTTACATGTTCAATTACTATTTGCCGCAAGTGCCCACCTCGACGCCGTGGTCTCCGGCTTGGTCGCCTGACGGTAAGTGGATTGCCGTCTCGATGTATGGCTCCATCTGGAAAGTGGATCCCCGCACCGGCACCGCCTGGGAACTTTCTTACAACCGGAAGTATCACTCGTCGCCCACGTGGTCTCCGGACGGAAAATGGATCGTATACTCTGCGGACGACGACGGCAAAAGCATCCAGATAGAAGCCGTAAATACCGAGACCGGCGAGTGGCATCCGCTCACTACTGACACGCACCTTTACACCGACGCCGTATTCTCCCCCGACGGTACCCAAATCGCCTATCCAGCCAGACGAATTTCATTCTCGCCAAACCGCCACTGTTTTCCGCGAAAGATTGGCTGCAAAAACTTCGCGAGCGAAAGATTCTCGTGCGCTGGTTCAGCGCGCCTGAAGTCAGCGATTATCTACGCATCACCATCGGCACGGCGGTGGAAGCGGCGGCATTGGGAAAAGCGGTCAGGCGGATCCTGGAA
>JAYVRS010001000.1:0-3361 GCA_043776185.1 Bryobacteraceae bacterium
TAAACGTCAATCGGCGCGCCGCTCACCACATCCGTATCACCGGCCACCACCTGCCGAATGTCCGCATAAGTGGCTTTGAAGCTCTTACCCGGGGTTACATTGCGCAGATGATAGTCGTCTTTGTTAGCGCCGCAGATCATGTTACTACGGCCTTCCAGCGCCGCGTCCGTAATCACCCGCATCGCTACGCCAATCGGACCCAGCGAGCCCGCATCGGCCCCCAACCAACCGCGCATCTCGTCCGCTGTTGCCGGCCGCAGATCCTTCGCGCCGCCAATGGCCGCCGAGAACTTAGTCTCACTCAACTGATGATCGCCACGTAACAGCGCCATCACCGGCTGCCCATCCGCCGACATCACCAGCGACTTAATCTGCGACGTCGCCGGCAACTTAGTAAATGCCGCCACCTGCTCAATCGTCTTAAATCCGGGAGTATGAAACTCTTCCGGAGCAAGCGCCTCCAAAGAATCCGCCACCAACGGTGTCTGCGGGCGCGACACGGCCTTCTCTAAATTCGCCGCATAACCGGTAGCCGCGCAGTGGACAATAAAGTCCTCGCCCGCATCCGTACGCACCATAAACTCGCTCGATTGCGATCCGCCCATGGCCCCCGAATCGGCTTCCACCGCCGCAAACTCTAAGCCGCAGCGCTTGAAGATCCGGCAGTAAGCCTCGTAATGTTTATCGTAAGCCGCGTCTAAACCCGCCGCGTCGAGATCGAAAGAATACGAGTCCTTCATAATAAATTGCCGCACGCGCAACAATCCGGACTTCGGCCGCGGCTCGTCCCGAAACTTCGTCTGAATCTGGTACCAAATCTGCGGCAATTGCCGGTAACTGCGCACCTCGCCCCGCGCAATCGACGTCATGATCTCTTCATGCGTCATGCCCAGGCACAATTCGTGGCCGTTCCGGTCCTTGAGCCGAAACATGTTCGCGCCCATGCCCGTCCAGCGGCCGCTCTCTTCCCAAATTTCCTTCGGGTTCAGCGCCGGAAGAAACATCTCCTGGCCCCCAATCCCGTCCATCTCCTCGCGGATAATCCTTTGGATCTTGTTCAGACTCCGCTGAGCGAGAAACAAATAATTGTAGAGACCAGCCGAAAGCTGGCGAATATATCCGGCTCGCAACAGCAACTGGTGGCTGGCGACTTCGGCTTCAGCAGGGATCTGCCGGAGGGTGGGAATGAAAAGTTGGCTCCAACGCATGGTGTTTGTAGGGAAACCTTGAGTGTATCTCACCCCGCCCCGAACCACCGAGCCCCCGTGAGTCCTGAGCGTCCTGGACCTTTCCTCATCCCCTCCATCCGCCCTATACTTCCCTATGTCCGTCGTCTATTCGCCGTCACCCAAATGGCGATATATCCACGCGCTTTCCGCCGTCGTTTACGCCGCGCTATTCCTGGCCGGGCTCAACGGCAACCCGCTATGCTCGCTGGCAGGCATTGCCGGATTTATCGTCCACGCCCGTCGGGCCGCCCTCCATGGACAGCAAATCGAGCTCACCAGCACCGGCCTCATCAGCCGCACCCGATTCACCGAACAGCGCCTCGCCTACCGGCAAATCGGTGCCATGCGTTTCGCCCCCTTCAGCGGCGACCTCCTCCTCGAACGCCGCTGGGTGCGAATCCGGATCCCGCGCCGCTTTGCCCGCCGCGACGAGATCCGTCGCGCCGTCTCGCTCGCCATCTGGGCCCATCGCGGCGGCGACATTCCGCCCGATTTAGCCGAAGCCGGCAGCGCATTTAGCTAAATCTTTCGTCCTCCCACTGTCGTCCAATAGGTGAGTGGAAAGTACCGAAACCATCAGCAAATTTCGTTATTGGCCTAACCTGCCGCAGGTCGGTATGCTGGCCTTCCTCGCCAGCCTTTCCATGTTTTTCGGCTCCCTCATCTTCTCCTACGCTTGGGTATTGCCCGCCAATGTCGGAGCCCAAATCCAAGTGCCGCCCCTCCTGTGGCTCAGCACCTTCCTCATCGCCGCCAGCGCCGGCACTCTCGCCTTCGCCCGCTGGTGGATCCGCCGAGCCCGGCTCCCGTTTTACCGCCAATGGCTCATCGCCACGATTGCCCTTGCCCTCAGCTTCCTCTCCAGCCAGTTTTGGTCCTGCTTGATCCTCGAGCGCCAAGGAGCCTTCGAAGCCTTAGCCGGCCTCCAGCGCGGCAATGTCTTTTACGTCTTCGCCGGCTTCCACGGCCTCCATCTCATCGGGGGCATCGCCGCCCTAGCCTCCCTCTTGTGGAGCGTACACGGATGGGCCGACGCCGAAGAACAAGCCCTCCGCCGTCAACGCAATCGCGCTAGTATTGTCGCCATGTATTGGAACTTCGTCGCCATCAGTTGGGGCGTCCTTTTCGCCTTGCTCCTCTATTGGACCCATGCCTAATGCTGCATCTGGCCGCGCTCGCCGTCGCCCTCATCGCCGCCGTCGCCGACCTCCGCTCGCGCCGCATTCCCAACTGGCTCACCCTCTCCGCCCTCATCCTCGCCTTCGCCTGGCATGTCGCTAACGGCACTTGGCGCGAAGCCGTCTGGGGCACCCTACTGGGCACCGTCATCTATTTACCGATGTGGCTCGCGGGTGGCCGCGGCGGCGGCGACGTCAAGCTGATGGCCGCCTTGGGCGCTTGGCTGGGCCCGTCCGCGTGGATCCAAATCTTCGTCCTCACCGCCCTCATCGGCGGCATCTGGGCCCTCATCCTGGTCATCGCCAAGCGTCGCCTACTCGCCACGCTCCAGAATATTTGGAACATCTTACGTTCTCTCGTCACCGGCCGCAAACCCGCCCACCGCCTAGGCCACGAAACCGCCCTCGCCATCCCCCACGCCGCCATCGTCGCCCTAGCCATGCTCGCCTGGCTCGCCCTCATGCGCCCCCACTAAATCCGATTAATCAAAGTCCCCACATAAGCCGCGCCAAAACCGTTATCGATATTCACCACCGTCACATTGCTCGCGCAGCTATTCAGCATACCTAGCAGCGACGCCAGCCCGTTGAAGTGCGCCCCGTAACCCACACTGGTGGGCACGCCAATCACCGGACAAGACACCAAGCCGCCCAGCACGCTCGGCAGTGCGGCTTCCATCCCCGCCACCGCAATGCACAGCCGCGCTTCGCGAATCGCATCCAGATGGCCAAACAGCCGATGAATGCCCGCAACGCCGACATCCGAAATCGACAGAATCTCATTGCCCATCGTCTCCGCCACCAGCCGTGCCTCTTCCGCCACCGGAATATCCGCCGTACCGGCACAAATAATGGCCATCTTGCCCTTGCTGAAAATTCGCCGGTCGCCCCACACCCGCAGCACCCGCGAAGCCGGATGATACTCGGCCTCCGCCACCTCGCGCATCACCATCT
>JAYVRS010001001.1:0-3360 GCA_043776185.1 Bryobacteraceae bacterium
ACCGTCTGCTCAACGTCCTCTACAGACGTCCGGCACCCAAACCACCCAAGCGGCAAGTAGAGCAGATGCCGAAGCCACTGCCATTCGCCTGGATGAACGTGCAGAGCGACAGCAAACGAGCCGCTTCGCCGATGACGCCAGGGAAATCCGGGTTGAAGACGCTGAGCGTAGCCGGCAGGAACGGGGTCTCCGTGATCACGGCAGCCGAACCAGCGGCGGCGCCGGCGTGAACCGTCGTGCCCCAAGCAAGCAAACCCGATGGCAGCGGGGTCGTACCCCAGTTGGCGGCCGAGCCGCTGCAAGTGCCACCCACGGGAACCGAAGCCACCAACTTCACCACAATCGACGTCGGCACCGCCGGAGTCAAAGTGTTATTTACTAAATCCCGCCGAGCGGAAAGCGAGACCAAACCATTCGGCGTCACCGGGCAGGAGCAGCACGAAATCATCTGTTCGTCCGGCGAAAACGCATATACGTTGACGCAAATCGCGCCCGTCGTGCCAGCGGTGGTTCCGGCAGCCAAGCCAGCGCCACGTGCGCCGGAGTTAGTGATGTTGATCACGGAGTCACCCAAATTCAGGTTCGATACGTAACGAACTTGGTATGGACTGTCGACCGTGACATTCGGTTGTGCAAAAGAAACCACTGAGAGCGCGAAAGATGCGACCAAAGTAGTGCGTAAACTACTAAAAGACATGTAAACTACCTCCGGCTAAACATTATCACTGGCTGGTGTTAAGTGCAACACCTTACACCCTAATTTGTACCCCTAGACCCGATTTCAGTACTGCTAGTTCTATATACGTTTAGGGGTACTGAGCGTCATTTTGACGCGGTCCTAGTAAGCTCGCTCACAGTTGAACCAATCACACTTTCCCTTTGAAACAACTTGCGCCCAGTGCCGGATTTTCTTTCCGCCTGAGACATAGCTAGTTATACAGCTATTTTACTCTTGATACCAGATAAACCCCACTAGTACCCTAGGTGAGAAGTACTATGGTACTTACTACAGTACTCGTCCCCTAGTACTAATGTATTGCTCTTCTAAGAGACTCCCGGCATTGACTGATCCTGCTAAGTCCCTATAAAATATAGAAGTCTTCAAATTTCTTTGGCAACGTCGGACCCAACTTTACCGATTCCCCCGCCCCCATCCGGCTGCCGACAAATCTGTCCGGACCCTGTTGGATTCAGATCTTCCAACCGATATCTCGGCTGGGGGTCGTTCGGTATCGGTGCCTCGAACAACAGTTGCTAGACTGGTTTAGGTTACTTCAGAGGTTCATGATCGTGATGCGAATGCAACTACACTCCAAATTCTGCTTTTTTCTGACGCTCCTCGCGTTCAGCGCCGGGTCAGCGGGCGCCGCCTTCATCGGGCCCTACGATCCGAGCAGTTTCGTTCTCACGAACATGAATTCGGACGGATTCGCCGTGTTCCGGCCCGACGGATCGTTAGTCCTCACCGGTGGCAACAACGGCAGTGGAACTCCCGGAACCACTAACTTCCTCGTCTCGGCCGCCGGAACGGGCCTGGTGACGTTCAACTTTTCTTATAGTTCCTTGGACGCCGTGTTGGCCGAGGTGGTTGGCTATATGATTGGTTCTTCCTTCAACCTGCTGGCCGACCGCGACGGTACCGGCGGACCGGTAAGCTTTGCCGTCACTGCCGGCCAGACCTTCGGCTTCCGCCTCACCACGGAAGATAACACCGGCGAACCCGGCATCTTGACCGTGTCGAACTTTGCGGCCCCCGCCGGATCTGGCGTTCCCGAGCCCTCCACCGCGATGTTGATGGCGGCTGGCCTGGCGACTGCCGCTTTTTGGCGGCATCGTCTCGGACGGAAATCGAAAGGGCTCCGATAACCGCCGATCTCCGGCTGCGATAAGAACATGAAACAAACAACATTCACCCTCGCTGGACTCTTCGGTACGAGCCTGTTATTGGTCGCGCAAACCCAAACCACCTACACCGGTACCAACATCACGGGCCAGTTGGTGCTCACCCGCACCGTCAGTCCGTCATTATTGGGGGCCAACCGAACCCTCTCCAGCCGAACGACTCAAGCCGTCGCCCGCCCCAGCGATGACGCATTGCCCGAGCCATCCGATGTTTTCGAGGAAGTGCCCAAACTCCTGCGTCGCCTTCACCCGGCGCTCGACACCGAAATCAGTCCCGAGGCTCTCAAAGCTGGCCTCGCTGAGCGCAAACTCGCCTTCGGCCTGCCCACCGTCACCGGCCTGCCGATCAATGCGAACCCTGGCACGTTTGGCTTCAACGGCCTCACCCACGCCGACCAGCGAAATGCCAGTAACGGCAATCAGTTCAGCACTGAGCCGCCCAACCCGAGTATTGCGGTGGCCAACGGCTATGTCCTGATGGGGGTCAATAACGCCATCCAGGTATATAGTCTCGCCGGTGTGCCGCTGTTGCCCCGCGTGTTGAGCTCGAATGAGCTTTATGGCGTCTCGCCAGCCATCAACCGCACCAACGGCGTCAACGGCGTCTACCCCACCGACATGCGGGTCTTTCACGACCAATCCATCAACCGTTGGTTCGTATTGCAGCGGGCGCAGGACTACAATGCCTCCGGCGGTACCGTCGGGTCCTCCCATATCTACCTGGCCGTCAGCCAGACCCCGGATCCTACCGGAACCTACAACATCTACGTTATAGACACCTCCGACCTCCCCAATCCAGGCTGTCCCTGCGTCGCCGACTATCCCTCGATCGCCGCGGACCAGCACGGCTTCTACATCAGCTCCAACGAGTTCAATTCGTTCAGCGAGAGCTTCATTAACGCTCAGGTACATGCCATTTCCAAAGCGTCCTTGGCCAGCGGAGCCGTCGCGCCGGTCACCTATCGCATTCAGCTGCCGTTCACCACCGGTTACGAATTCGCCATCCATCCCGCCATCACGCCCCCCGGTGCCTCGTACTTCGTGGGTGCAAACGGCTTGCAGTACTTCGTCAGCACCCAAGGCCGGTCCGCCGGCGACAACAAACTCGCCATTTTCGCCCTCACCAATACCGCCAGCCTGGCAACCGTGAACCCCAGCCTCACCATGATCCAAGCGCAGGTGACCATCATTCCCTATGCGGCTCCTAATGTCGCTTCCCAACGCCCTGGCACTTTAACCTATGGATCCACCATCGGTGGGCAACTGGCTTTCATCGATGGCGGCGATACCCGCATTCAGTCCGCTTCCTACGCCGGCGGCCGGCTCTACACCACCATGGCCACCGCCGTTAACGATGAAAACGGCCAACAAGTAGTCGGCGGAGGATACGTTATTCTCTCCCCCACCTTCCGCGGCGGCATCCTGGGTGCTTCGGTTCTGCGCCAGGGCTACATCGCG
>JAYVRS010001002.1:0-3344 GCA_043776185.1 Bryobacteraceae bacterium
CCGACGCCGAAAGCGAAGGTGTCGTGAATTCCAACAAACTCTCCCACGGTGGCGGCATCCGCTTTGAGGCGGGTTCGCCCGAATACAACACCATACTCAATTGGATTAGAGGAACGAAGCCTTGATCAATCACCCGGCCGCCGCCTACATAGGGCCATTCATAGTCTTTGTCGCATTTCTTGCCAGCGGTAAATACCTGCCCATACCGCCCGGAGCCGAACAGATTCTCCGCTTCGTGGTAATCGCCGCCGCCATTTGGTATTTCAGCCGCCACCTGGTCAGCTTTAAGATGAAGGCTCCCCTTGCCTCCATCGGGCTTGGTATCGCTGTCTTTCTGCTCTGGATTGGCCCAGACGCTCTTATCCCCGGCTACCGTAACCATTGGCTCTTTCAGAATTCGATCACCGGCACAATCCAAGTGTCCATGCCTCCGGGTCTGCTTCAAGACCATTTCCAACTTATCCTCCGCATGGCCCGCGCCGCATTGCTCGTGCCTATTCTCGAAGAGCTATTCTGGCGTGGTTGGCTTATGCGTTGGCTGATCGACAATGATTTTGAAAACGTGCCGCTAGGAACCTACACAATGGGTGCGTTCTGGATTACAGCCGCCCTATTCGCCTCCGAACATGGACCCTATTGGGAAGTCGGCTTGATCACCGGCGCGATTTATAACTGGTGGATGATTCGCACAAAATCTCTACCCGATCTTTACGTCGCCCATGGCGTCACCAACCTCTGCCTCTCGCTCTATGTCATCGCCACGGGTAAATGGGAATACTGGATGTAGCCGGCCTTGAACATCTATCTGTATTTCATCGGCAAACCCAAAAACACCGCAGCCAACGCCATGGCCGCCGAATACTTGAAGATGGCTTCGCGCTACATCCCCTGCCAATCGCGCGAGATTGTCCCCAGTCGCTTCGACCCCTGGAAACAGCACCCCAGCGCCTCCAAGATCCTGCTCGATCCGCTGGGCAGGACCATGGATTCACCCCAATTCGCCCGCTGGTTTGAAAAGGTGGAACTCCAATCACGCGACGTGGTCTTTATCATCGGCGGACACGACGGTCTGCCACCCGCCTGGCGCGACAAAGGCGACTTGCTTTTAAGCTTATCGGCCATGACTTGGCCACATGAATTAGCTAGAGCGATGCTAGCCGAACAAATCTACCGGGCTCTAGCCACATTGCGCGGCCATCCGTACCCAAGGTAACAGCCGGAGCTACAGCCGCTTATTAACCTCAGCCTCAACCTCAGCAAGTGAAGTCTCGCCGTACCAAGCCTTAAGCTTCACGCCTTTGCGGTCATAAAGAAACAGAGCCGGCAGAGCTCCATTCCATTTCGGATCGACCAGCCCTATAAATTTATCCTCGTCCTTGGCCTTCCGAATATACGTTGTGCCTTTCACCCCACTCGTCTGCAGAAACGTCTTCGCCTGACCCTCGGCCTCGGCATCGTCTCCCGAAATGGTGACAAACGAAAACCCTTTGCCTTCCAGCCGCGCGGCCATCTTCACCAGCGCCGGCATCTCCTTGCGGCAAGGCACGCACCAAGTGGCCCAGAAATTCACCAGCACCACTTTGCCACTATTCGCCGCCACGGTCGAGGCATAGTTTCCCTCATTCACTGGGCTCAGTGATTGCGCCCCTGCCACCAAAATAAAAACTAATGAGCCGAAAAGTAATTTCATGTTAGGAACTCTTCCGATAGCGATGAATCGTACAACCAAACGCTTTCAACTCCGCGCGTGGCGCAGCCTTGCCGGCCAGTACCGCGTCAATGGCATCCCGCAACGCCGTCACTTTCACCCGCGCCTCATTCTTAGAATCATCCACCGCGCCGTGATAAACAACCTCGCCCTTATGGTTCAGCACAAATGACTCCGGGGTCATGCCGGCATGCAGTTGATCCGCCACCACATTCTTCCAATCTTTATAAACAGGAAAGGAAAACTCCGCCGCGCGGACGTGCTCTTTCACTTCCGTCATCGTTTCGTTGTCGTTCGAATTGACGAACACAAACTGCACGCCCCGGCCCCTATAGTCGGAGGTCATCAGTTGATATCGGTCATGGTAGGCGTTCGATACCGGGCACATGGCGGAAATAAATATCACCACCGTGGCCCCAGCTTTGGCCGTCGAAATCTGAACTGGCTGGTTGGCCGTGTCGTGCAACCGCAATACTGGCGTAGCTGCTTCAGCGGCTGCGGCCAATATCATGAATGCCGCCAACCCCCGCGTCATTTTTTCTCGCTCTTGCTGTCCGGTTTGGCCGTATCCAGTTTTAAGTTGACTACCGCTACTTTCCGGTCGTCAAACGTGGAAACCGTTTTCGCCGCGGACACAAAACCCTTTCCCTCGGCCTTTACTTCGTAGTCCACGTCCCGCGCAAGATTGTTGAACATGAATTTCCCGTCTTCCTTCGTGATAAAGGAACGGATTTGCAGCGTCTTCATGTTCTTGATCTGTACCACGGCGCCTGGCGCGAACTCGTCGCTTGCATCGCGCACGGTACCCTGCACAATCCGAATCGTCGGGTCGTCCTTCTCTTTCTTCTTTGGAGGAAACTCGATCTGGGCCGGGGCCAATAGCGCCCCAAGCAGGAACATACTGATCAACTGGAAACGCATTGTGCCTCACTAGTTAGGATGTTAGGGCTTGGTCTTTGGTTTCAGTTCAAACGCCAAATCTACGCGCTGTTCGACCCCAACTTCCGCACTCTTTTCTTCGGACTGAAAGCCACTAGCCTTAACGCTTACAGTATAGCGTGCGAACACAGGAGGAACCCGAAAGGCGAACTCCCCCCTGGTGTTCGCGGTCGAGTGCTGTTGCCCTTTGCCTTTCTCCGGCTTCAGCGTCACTTCCGCGCCTGGAAGTGCAAACCCAGGCGGCCGAAACACCGTTCCCGCCACCACGCTGTAAGATGCAACCTTCTTTGCCTTTTCTTTATCTTTCTCGGCGGCATTCTCCGACGCCAAACTCGGGAGGCAGAAACCAACGAACAGAATAGAAAGTTGCCAGGCAAGCACCCTAACGATAGTCTTCCTCCTCTTCTTCGACTTCTTCCTCATCATCCTCATCGTCGAAGTCATCGTCGTCCTCATCGTCCTCGTCGTCGTCATCATCGGCCGACTCAAGCTCTAAAGGCGCCTTGTCGCTGACGCGCAAAAGCGCGGCGCATTCGTCGCAATTAAGCTCATCGCCTTCATCTAACTCATCTTCTTCTACATCAATATTTGCGTCACAAAGAGGACATTTCACCATTTAGTTTTCTCCCCGGCCTACGGGCTATTCTTTAAAACCCCATACCGATTGCAAGGCCCAGTCAGCAGTTATTTTTGTGCG
>JAYVRS010001003.1:0-3344 GCA_043776185.1 Bryobacteraceae bacterium
GCCTTCAAGCCAACGACGATCTTCCCGCCTTTGAGCAAGCCGACTACCGAAGGCATTGTGGGTTGCCCGTCGAGAGGGATTATTTCGGGTACGCCGTTAACGAAGCGCGCCGCTGCGGAATATGTGGTCCCCAGATCAATTCCAATCACTGCCATTTAGCTGACTCCCTATTTGCGAAGAATTTACTGATTCAGTTCACAAGCACCTGCGGGTATTGCAATACGGTTCCACCGAACAGCCACCCGCGGCGCATCACGCGCGCGATGCGGTCGCCGCCATCGGAAGCTCCCTCAGCGCCGTCACTGCGAACGGCTTCATGCACCTCCGGATCAAATCTATCCTCGCCAAGGCGGACAACGATAGCCGTGCATCCCCAGTCGGTAAACACGGTTTCCAGACCGCCACGGGCAACGCGAACAGATTCGATCCATGATTTCACCGATGCATCGTTGCTACCTTGCTCCGCCAAGCGGATCATATCATCGAGCTGGTTCATGTGTTGGATCAGGTCGCGAAACAGCTTCGCGTAAACTCCCGCCATGGCTCGCTGGGGTCCGCCGGTCTGAAATTTCCTCAGTTCGTCTACGATCATCCGGTCGCTTTCAGTCAATTGACTGCACTGAGCACTGACGGCACCGTAAAGCTGCCGGACCGCTTCGTAAAGTTGGCTGACTTGCTGCCGGAGGAAAGCGTTCGAACCGCCCAGGTCTTGAAGCGACTGATCCAGTTTTCCATGCCCTTCCAGCAGTCTCTGCAGCGCCGGTCTTTCCGCTTCACCTAGTTGAAGCGGCTGTGAATTGTCCCCCTGGGATTTCTGCTCCAATTGTTGCCCTTTGTTTTGATCCGGTTTCACAAAAATGCTCCCTCATTTGCCTCGTAGCTTGTCGAGATCTTCCATCAATAACCTGAATAGCTCCTCTGCCGACAGCCGGTTTCCCGAAGCAGGATCGTCTGCGGTTCCGCCGCTCGTGCGGCGTTGGTCCAAGCGTCCCAACAATTCCGCGATACGGTCCGGTGTGCTCGCTGCTGGTCTTGAAAACTCTGCTGCCTTGCCGGCTTCCAAATGTTCGATCATTTCCGTTCGGGGCCGGCACAGACTTGGGTATAGCGCGCCTGACACGTGCTTCTGCCCGCGCACCCCTTCCAAAACGAATCGTGGCCCCAGCGTGTCCATCTCGTGCACCCAACGCCGAAGTTGTGCATTCCAGAAGTTCCGATTGGTATGGCTGAGGCTCAGCCACAGTAGATCTGCGGCCATCAGGTGGACGAGATTGCGTTCGGTCGCCAGTTGAACCGCCGTGTGCACGTCGACCGGCCCGGCCGGAACATAACGGTTGGACGCCAGTAAAGGGAACTGCCTCCCAGGCGCAACGTTCTGACTTCCCAGCCAACGCTCAAGCGCTTGTTGCAGACGCGCAGCGTCCACTTGGGGTACTGGAAAGGGCCGGGAGAGAGAATTCCAAACGTCCTCGGCGGAAAGGCGATGAGACATCTCCCTCCAGATGCTTCCACTTGAGGTTTCCGCGGATTGAAACAAAGCCCTTCGTTGCGATCGGCCTTTCTCCCAGGCCTCGCTAAGAGCATTGAGCTTAGTTAGTCTTGCGGTCTTCTCCGTGCCTTCCTTTTCGGCCTCCGCCTCAAATATCTCTGGTGTGATCCTCCCCGCCTCCCGCTCCGCCTTCAGTTCCGACCGCCGCTTCCGAAGATCGCCATCCAGGGACTTCTGGTAATCGCGCTTCTTGCGCCCGACCTCAGCGATGCTCGTGTCCGGAGGCAAGCCGAGCAGTGCGAGCAGTCCGCCCTGTTCGCGCCCGAACGAGACGAAATATTGGTTTGTCGCCATAGTGTTTCAAGTAATCGACGTTACCCACGCTGCGAAGGGCCATACAACTGTTATTCATTCAAGAAGAGTGGAAATGATTAGACCATATTTAGGAATCGGTGTCAAAGACGTGGAGTGGGGGGGCGTACGTCACAAAAATGAGGCAGATGCAGCTTGGGCTTATTTGCGGCTTATCTTACGGCATTATGCTCTAACATAAACGAATGGCCACTACTCGGGACGTTCCGCCCGATGTTCGTCAACTCGCCACCGAACTGGCACAACCTCGGCCCATGCGCCGCGGTTCGGTTTCCGAACGCACCATCCGGTGCGGCAAGCCCAATTGCGCATGCGCCTCCGATCCCAAAGCCCGCCACGGCCCCTACTTCAGTTTCACTCTGGAAACAGGGCCATCCACGGGCATCCACGGGGTGGTACCTTTCCCCCGCAAATTCAATCAAATCAACCACTTGCCGATTTCCTCCTGCACAAAACCACCGCCCAACCGCATTTTTTGCAAAATAAGTGAAACTTTTCCGCTCCAAAACACACTTATGTACGGAGGGCAAAATGCCACGCAGACTTCGCTTCGCGCCGCCCAGATACTGGCTGCTACTAGCGCGGAAATCCAGCGCATCCCCCGGCATCCCGGACTTATCCGCAACTTGCTGCCCGATAAACCACTTACGGCCGCGAAAATGCGGTGGACCCTGCCCTCACCGCGTTTTCGAACCTCAAATCCGGCCATCATAGCCAGGGAAAAGCCGATCATGACACCGAATTGGCTGCCCTTGGTTTTTTCAAACGGCAAGGCAAAGGCGAAGTGGTCGCTGCGGGCCGCGCCGAGTAACTTCGAACCGGGCACGATGGCGTCGGCCCGGGTGAGTTGGCCGTCTTGGTCATGGTCGAAGTGGGCCATGCCGGATGATCGAATGGACCAATGCCTTGGGCATACTGTATTTTGTTCGCGATGAGAAAAGTGACGCACCTTGTCGGCAACCAAATGCCCGGAATGTGTGTTTCACGCCGACGCCCCCATTTTATCAGTCACAACGTTTCGATTCTGTGTAACTCATTGAAAATAAAATCTACAGCCCGCTCAGGCTACCAAAATCCTTGTTTCCCCCTGCTACCGTAAACTAAGGAGACTCTCATGACCTGCTATACCGACATCGACTACGAATCCTTCCCTATCGCTGACCTGGACCTTGACCTTCGGTGGATCCAACTCTCCAACTCCGTCCTCGCCGCCCGACGGCAAGCCAAGCTCTTGGCCCTGGCGCAGGCCCGCGAAAAGACTCTGCCGATCGAGCACAAAGTGTTTCTGGCCCCGGCCGATCCTCCCTACTCTCCCACTGAAGACCTCTGGCCCGTCTTCACCCACATCGTCCACCAGTGCCTCACCAAGTTTCCCGACGCTCACCGCGCCGTCCGTGTCGCCATCGGTCAACTCCGCGAAGAGCACCGCGGCTGGCGAAACCCCTTCCCCGCCAACTTCGAAATGCCCTCCCCACCCAAAGCG
>JAYVRS010001004.1:0-3343 GCA_043776185.1 Bryobacteraceae bacterium
TCTGACTCGGAAGGCCCTTCGCGGAGCAAGCTTTTCAAGCAAGGACGATCTGCGGTCCGCCATCGAGGCGTTTATCGCGCGCACAAACGAACACCCCAAACCCTTCAAATGGCGCAAGCGCGAGGTCAAGGGCAGTCAGCTAAGGAATACGCTTATTAACTTATGCAACTAGGCACTAGAAATCCAGACGGAGCATGAATTGAAGCGAGCGGGACCGGCCGCTGCCGGTGGCACCGCCGTTGACCACGCCCTGGATCAGGCCGAAGTTGCCGGGATTCGAAATATTGGCGGCGGGGTTTCCGTACTGCGGACGGTTGGTGAGGTTGAAGGCTTCAGCGCGGAGCTGAAACCCAATGCGTTCCGTGACTGGGATGCGGCGGGCCAGGGCGACGTCCATCTGAAAGAGACCCGGTCCACGGAGTACATTGCGGCCAAGGTTGCCGAAGGTGCCGCGCACGGGGACGCTGAAAGCGGCCAGGTTGATCCAGCCATTGGCGGAACGGTTGGCGGCGTAGACGGGGACGCCAGTCACCAGGTTGGGTCGCTGCGACTGGGTATTCCCGGTGGGGACGTCGCCGGAAGTGCGATTGACGGTGACGTTGACGGGGAAGCCGGTGCGGATGGTGGAGATGCCGCTGAGATCCCAACCGCTGAGGATTTTGGAGCCGAGGCCGGAGGTAAGGTAACGCTGGCCTTTACCGAAGGGCAAGGTGTAGACGCTCGACATGGTGAGGTTATGGCGGACGTCGGAACTGGAGGCGGCGCGGTCGCAGGCGCGGCAGCGGGGATCTTGTGGCGTGGAGCCTTCGTTGGACCCGGGCCCATTCTGGTCGATGGACTTGGACCACATGTACTGGGCGCTGAAGAGAAAGCCATTCACGTAGCGGCGATTGAGGGAGACCTGCATACCGTGGTGGTTGGAGCGGTTGCCGGTGAACTTGTTGTCGACTTGGCCGAAGTCCGGGAAGGGACGGGTCCCCGTGGCGGGGTTGATGAAGTTGCTCCAGTTGCGCTCGAGAAGATTGCGGCCCTGGTTGGTGGCGTAGCCTACCTGCAGGGCGAAGTACCTGGGGAGCTCCTGGACAACGAACAGGCCGCCTTGGTAGGCTTCAAAATCCTTGCGCTTCAGCGCGAGGGCACGCGGCGTGTCGCCGAGGAAGCTGCCTGGGGCGAGGAACGACTCGAGGGGATAGCCGAGGTTGGGATTTTCGCGCGAGGTGAGGGAGAGACGAACGTTATCGCTCTCGATGGGGGCCAGGATGTCGTCCACCTGGCCGAGCATGTGATAGACGCCGAAGCCACCGCGAATAGTCGTTTTGCCGCCAAAGAGCTTGGGGCCCCAGGCGAAGCCGAAGCGGGGGCCGAAGTTGTTGTAGTCGGGGTTGTAGAGATCGGTGCCCTTGGGGCAGAGACCCCGGCACTGGTCGGCGTAGATGCGAACGCGGCTGTTCACTTCATACACCGGCATGTAGAACTCGTAGCGCATACCGAAGTTGAGCGTGAGGTTGGGGAGGATCTTGTAGTCGTCCTGAAGGTAGCCCATGTACACTTCGCTGCGGACGCCGCGGGTGCCGAACTCGCCGACGACGCTAATGCTGTCGGCGCGATTCTGCAGGAAGAGAGGTCGGCTGGCGTAGCTGAGGCCACGGGTATCCGTTTGGCTGATGTTGACCTGGATCGCGCGGACCTCGATCCCAGCCTTGATAGAGTGGCGGCCTTTCGTCCAGAAGAGATTATCGATGATGGCGTAGCTGTTGCCTGGGTTGGCCGCGCCCTGGAAGTTGGGAATGGTGGTGAAGCCGGGAATGCCGATGGAGTCGCGGAAGCCAGTGCGGTTACTGCTTTGATTGGAGCGGTTGAAGCCAAGCTTGAACTCATTGACGATGTTGGACGATAGGATCTGCTGAAGCTGGACGACGGCGTTGTGCGTGGTGAGGAGGTTGCTGGAGGTATTGAGGAAGATGCCCTGGGGCTGCTGGATAACGCCATCGGCGATGTTGTAGCGGACGTAGCCGGTAAGCTTGTCCGAGAATTTGTGGTCGACGCGGAACATGCCGGAGTTCTCCCGCCAGTCGTCGTTGGCTACCTTAGAGACAAAGTCGATGTCGGCACTGGCGGTGGCGGAATCGCCGAGCGGGAAGGGTTCGATCAGCGGCCGTAGCGCGGGGTTGGCGAGGGCCTGGGCGCGGAAGGCGCGGCTGGGGACGTTGCCGTTGAAAGTGCGGCCGAGAACTTGGCGCAGTCCTTCGAAGCTGACGAAGAAGTGAGTCTTGTCCTTGACGATCGGGCCGCCGAAGGTGCCGCCAAACTGGTTCATGCGGAATTTGGGGACTTTGGAAACAGTGTCAATAAAGCGGCGGGCGTCAAAGATGTCGTTGCGGAGGTATTCAAAGAGACCGCCGTGGAAGGAGTTGGTACCGCTCTTCGAAACTAGGCTAACCTGGGCGCCAATACCGAAGCCAGTCTCGGCGGTATACATGCCGCTGGTGACCTTGAACTCGCTAATGGCATCGTTGGAGATGACGGTGCGCAAAGCGGCAAGGTGCGGGCCTTCCTTAACGCCCGTGGCGTCGATGCCATCGAAGACGAAGTTGTTATCGTCGCGAGAGCGGCCCATCACCCGAATGCTACGCTGACTGCCGCCGCCGGAATCGACCGCGCCAGGAGCAAGAAGCATATACGAGGCCCAATCGCGGCCGTTGATGGGGATGTTGCGCAACTCGTTGGCTCCAACAACGATTCCCTGGCGGGCGGAGGTTTGATCCACCGGGACCTGGTCGTCGGTAACCTCAATGGCGGCTTGCTGGGTGTTGACCCCAAGGTTGACGTCCAACTTGCGGATTTCACCCACGCTGAGTTTGAACTCGGTGATTTTCCAGGAGCGGAAGCCGTCCTTGTCGGCGGACATCGTGTAGCGGCCGAGGGGAAGGCCAACGACGGTAAAGGAGCCAGCTCCCGCGCTGACCGCTTTGAGAGCGAAGCCGGTGTCGAGGTTGCGGACCTCAATGGCGACACCGGGGATGGCCGCACCCGAGGGATCGAAGGCGGTGCCGGTGACGGTGGCGCGGTCGATCTGGGCGAAAGTGCAGGAAGCGAGGAAAAAAATGAAATAAGGGGGAATTTCAGTTAATGTTTTCATGTACATGTGCTCCCGAGCAAGACGGATCGACTAAGGCTAGCAAACGCTAATGGCTGTAGCGCTTCCGCTGCATGAATCTTGAGTGAAGAAACGGTTGGGCCTGGCCTTGCGCCGTCTCCTCGGAGGTGGGGCGGCTTCGTCATGGCCGCTCGTGGTTAGTGAGCCCATGAAGGCTCTCCTGCTTTGGGCGCTCGCCGTTAGTAC